>JAUWZB010000118.1 GCA_030615555.1 Dehalococcoidales bacterium | reverse complement strand
GGGGGCAATGAAGTGATCAAGGATGTTTCCTTCACCATTACATCGGGGGAGGTCTTCGGATTGGTGGGACCAAATGGAGCGGGGAAGACCACCATTATAAGGATGCTCATGGACATCATAAAGGCGGACTCCGGGGAGATCAGGGTCTTTGGCCAGCCCCTCAAGGAGGAGACCAAGAACAGGATCGGCTATCTTCCCGAGGAGAGGGGTCTTTACCGGAAGATGAAGGTCTCTGATTCCCTGGTCTACCTGGCCAGCCTGAAGGATGTAGATGCCCGGGTCGCCAGGGAGCGGGCGGAGGGGCTTCTGCAACAGGTGGATATGATCCCCCACAAAGGGAAAAAGGTAAGCGAACTCAGCCGCGGCATGGGGCAGATCATCCAGTTCCTGGTCACCATCATTCACGACCCTGATCTTGTGATCCTCGACGAGCCCTTTGCTGGCCTCGACCCGGTGAACCGGATGCTGATTAAGGACATCGTTATGGAGCTTAAGGGGCAGGGTAAGACGATCATCCTGAGCACCCATATGATGAACGAGGTGGAGGAGATGTGCGACCGCATCCTGATGATCGATGAGGGGCGTGTGGTCCTCTACGGGAACCTGGGGGAGATAAAATGGCGCTACCGCAACAATTCCGTATTTGTGGCGTGTGAGGGCACCATCGGCGAGCTGGAAGGGGTGAGTGGGAGGAAGGAGCATGGCAAGTATGTGGAGTTATTTCTAGATGGCGAGACCCCTCCTCAGAAGATACTCAGCCAGCTTGTGGAGAGGAACATCCGGGTTGACCGCTTCGAGGTTTCCACCCCAT
Source organism: Dehalococcoidales bacterium (assembly GCA_030615555.1). GTDB lineage: Bacteria > Chloroflexota > Dehalococcoidia > E44-bin15 > E44-bin15 > JAUWZB01. Next base: position 2,133 of record JAUWZB010000118.1, on the reverse strand, counting down.
CGTTAAATGAGATCTTCCTCCAGGTGGTGAAGGGATGAGCAAAATCTGGATCATTGCCCGCCATGAGTTTTTGACCACCATAAGGAGGGTCTCCTACATCCTGCTGACGATAAGCTTTCCCCTGCTGGCGCTTCTGGGCATATTGATCTATCAAGGCGTGGTTCACTGGGGAGGCGATGGCGCTCCCCCGGAGGAGCTGAAGATCGGCTATGTTGATAATACTGGCATGTTCAACGAGTATACCAGTCCAGACGGCGTTGTTTTCATGCTCTATGACACTGAGGATGAGGCCAGGGCGGCGCTGTTCGGCGAGGAGGTCAGCGAGTATTTTATCATCCTCGAGAACTACCTCGAAACGGGGCTAATCGCGAGATATACCACAGAGCGGGAGCTGGAGCTGCCACAGGTAACTATGGCGCTAATGGAAGATTTTCTCGTCGCCAACCTTCTTGCTGGGGAGGTGCGCGATGAGGTTCTGGAGCGGGCGCAGGCCCCGCTTCTGCCCATATCCTATAGATTGGATCCAGAGACAGGAGAGATCATACCTCCGGAGAGCGAGTTTGCCGCCTTTGCCATGCCCATTATCTTTGCCCTACTATTCATGATGTCCCTCTTCTTGACCTCGGGGTTTTTGGTTGGGGGGGTCAGTGAGGAGAAGGAGAATAGACTGATTGAAATCCTGTTGTCCTCGGTTTCGGCAAGGCAACTCTTGAGCGGCAAGGTGATGGGGTTAGGTGCCGCCGGTTTGATGCAGATCGTGATCTGGCTCATCTCTGCCGTGGTCCTCGCCGCCGTCGCCTCAGCCTTCATACCCCAACTCGGTGGTCTCACCATCCCCATCGGCCTTTTAGTCTTCGGCATCATCTACTTCATCCTCGGCTACCTTCTTTTCGGCATAATAATGGCCACCCTGGGCTCCATCGGCGCTACCGCCAGGGAGAGCAGCCAGTGGACAATGATCGTCATCCTGCCGGCAATAATCCCCTTATGGCTCTACAGCCTTTTCATCATCAACCCTGATCACATTGTCTTCACTATCCTCACCCTCTTCCCCCTCACTGCCCCGGTGACGGCGATAATGAGGCTCAGCAGCGCCTCGATGCCCACCTGGGAGCTTCTACTTAGCCTCACCATCCTCATCGCCACTATTATTGGAGCCATGTGGCTGGCATCAAGGGTCTTCCGGACGTTCCTGCTGATGTATGGCAAGAGGCCCAGCTTCGGTGAGATCTGGCGATACATCCGCGAGGGTTAATTCTCCCATTTCGCTCCTTTCACTCTATCTAACCTTGCGCAAAATGAGATTGGCTACGATAATTTTTTGCCCTTTTGGCCCCATATAAGGCGACATCGACTATGTAAGCCAAGGATGATAGAATAATAGCAACCATTAAGCTCGAAAAAAGCGAAAAGATGTACGAGGTTATTGTTATCGGGGCGGGGCACGCCGGCTGTGAGGCGGCTCTGGCAGCAGCGCGGATGGGCTCTAAAACGCTCCTGCTTACGATAAATCTGGATAATGTGGCCCTCATGCCCTGCAATCCCTCCATCGGCGGACCGGCCAAGGGTCATCTGGTACGGGAGATCGATGCCCTGGGAGGCGAGATGGCCCGCAATATCGACCGCACCTTGATCCAGATCAGGATGCTGAATACGGGGAAGGGACCTGCCGTTCAAGCACTCAGGGCTCAGGCAGACAAAAAACTCTATAGTCTCGTGATGAAGCATACCCTGGAGCGACAGGAGAACCTGGATGTAAAGCAGGCGCTTGTTGATGAGATTGGGGTGGAGAATGCCACCCTCTGGGTGAAAACGAACATTGGCTGGGTATATGAAGGGGAGAGTGTAGTGCTCACCACAGGGACCTCCCTCGGCGGTCGGGTCATTGTGGGGGACAAAAGCTATGTGGCAGGGCGGGCGGGGGAGTTCCCCGCAGAAAAACTGTCTGCTAGCCTGCGCTTCCTGGGTTTTACCCTGGGAAGGCTTAAAACCGGCACCCCACCGCGTATCGACGCCCGAACCATCGATTTTGAGAAAACGATTATCCAGCCCGGAAGTGAAGTCCCCCGCTATTTCAGCCTCTGGGGAGAGCGGGCCACGGACTCTAAATTCCCCCCGCCAAACCCTATCTAT
>JAUWZB010000066.1 GCA_030615555.1 Dehalococcoidales bacterium | reverse complement strand
CCACATCTTTCCATCCTGAACGGCAACCAGATTGCAGCGAAAGATGACCTCCCCCTCATTGATGGGGATGCCCATGCTTCTGGCCTCGATGGCGCTCCTGCCGCGATAGTAGACCGTTGGGTCGTAGCCAAGCACCGACATGCAGGCGCAGGCGCTTGAGGGCTCCATCCCCAGCGGAACCGCGCGTATAAGACCAACAACCCCTTCCCCCACCATCCGGTCAAGGTTTGGGGTATGCGCCAGCTCCAGCGAGGTCCTTTGCCCTCGCTCCGGGAGCGGCCAACCGGCAGCACCATCGATTACTAGCACGCAGTATTTCACGATTTATTCAGTATAGCAGCGGAACAGGAGCAATTCAAGGAGGGGCAGTTTGGGAAGGGGGGAGTTCAAGGAAGCTTCTTGCTAACCTTGGTATCTAGGGGTATAATGATTGCTACGGGGCGTAGCGCAGTTTGGTTAGCGCGCAGCGTTCGGGACGCTGAGGTCGGAGGTTCAAATCCTCTCGCCCCGACTGTTTGCTATTTCCTTTACCTCTTGCACAATCTCTTCACCCCAACCATGGTATCTGAGACCTTCAATGATTGTCTCCAGATATTCGTCACTGGGTTTATTGAACTCACTTTTTCTTGCTGCGTCTGCTACCCAGTATGTTACAACTCCAACCTCTTCCCTCTCTGAAATGACGTATATCGGACTCTCAGGCACGTTTCTATCATAGATATTTCCCTTTTCTTTGCCTCTATACCCTTCACATTTGTCTAGCCGATGAAGTTGTTCTTCACTAATTCGATAAATAGCACCTTTAACTGAACTGCCCTCACTTTTTACAATATCAGCTACGCCTTTATTACCCCACTTAGTAGAGCACCCATTGAACGTTAAGCGATAATTCTTCAAAACTGCTTTTCTCTCCGCTTTCCATTCACCAATTCTCCTCTTCATTTGTTCAACGTTCAAATTTGATCCATATGCAAAATACCATACATCTTTATCCTCTACTTTCACCATCACTTTACTCCTCCAACTCCAGCTTCGCCTCCTCCCACAGGGCGTCCTGCTCCTCTAGGGACAGGCTCGCCAGTGAGATGCCTCTCTTCTGGCAGAGCTCTTCCATGTACGAAAACCGACGATAGAAGCGCTCGTTTGCCCGACGCAGCGCGGCCTCAAGGTCGATGTCGAGCCGCCGGGCGATGTTGGCCAGGGTAAATAAGAGGTCGCCAAACTCCCGCACCCTCTGCTGGTGCTCAGTTGCCTCCCTGAATTCCGCCACCTCTTCGGCCAGCTTCTCAATAACACCCGCTACATCCTCCCAGTCAAAGCCCACACGGGCGACGCGGCGCTGCATCGCCTGAGAATAGGCTAAGGCTGGCATCTCTTTGGGAAGGCTGCTAAGAAGAGAACCTTTGCCCTCCTCCCGTTTGAGTTCCTCCCAGTTGGCGATGACCTCGCGGGCATCCTTCGCACTGGCATCACCAAAGACGTGGGGATGACGGTGAATTAGTTTGGTGGTTATGCCGCGAATTACATCACCGATCTCGAAATCCCTGTCCTCGCTGGCCATCTGGGCGTGAAGCACGATCTGCATCAGCAGGTCGCCAAGCTCCTCACGGAGCTTTGCCATGTCCCCTTCATCGATGGCCTCCAAGGCCTCGTAGGCCTCTTCCAGCAGGTTGCCCTTGATGGAGGAATGGGTCTGCTCCCGATCCCAGGGGCAACCATCGGGGCTGCGCAGCCTGGCGATAATATCTACCAATGTATCAAAGCTATCCAAGTTATGCCCCCCTAAGACTTTTTTCGAAAAATTAACCTGAATTATACGAATATCCGCATTATATCGGTTAAGCCCCTGAATTGACAAGCCGAAGCCTGGTTCGTTAGTATGTGGCTGTGGCCGAAAAGAAACCCTGGAGAATTCTCGGTGCCCTTGCGGCAGGTCTCTTCATCCTCTGCATCCCGATCTTTCTAATGACCAGCCACCTGACCTGGGCGGTCAACGAGGTGCGGCTCTACGAGTATGGCTTCACTAAATACGACGTGAGCGAGGAAACGGGCTTCAGCGATGAGGAATTGCTCGAGGTGGCGCGGGGGTTAATCCACTACTTCAACTCAGGGGAGAAGGGCGATGAGTTGGACATATTTAATGAGCGCGAGGTCACCCACCTCCAGGATGTCAGGGGTCTCATCGAGATTAACTATCACCTCCAGGAAGCCGCCTTTGGCTATATTATCGCCTTCCTTATCGGGGGCTTCCTCTTGAAACGGAAGCAGTTTGCGCCCTTACTGGCGAAGATGGCAGTCGGAGGCAGCATCCTTACCATAGCCTTGCTCATCGTTTTTGGGATCGTGGCGCTGGTCAATTTCCAGTGGCTCTTCTCCTCCTTTCACCACCTTTTCTTTAGCGGTGATTCCTGGATACTTTCAGGTTACCTACCCCAGATGTTCCCTGAGGGATTCTTCTCTGATGCCACGTTTTTCATCGTTGGGGCAGTGGTGGTGGAAGCTATCGTGCTCGGTAGCATTGGAGGCTTTTTTATGCTCCGAGGGAGAAGGTCGAGGGGTTAACCGCCTATATTGCAGGTGTCGCAGCTGGTGGCCGGGCAGGTGCTACAGGCATCGCCCATTATCGAGCTAACCTCGCCACCCTCGCTCTTGGAGAGGGCAGCAAAGGAGGAGAACAGCTTCCTGGCCGGGGCCTGGCACTTGGGGCACATGACATCCTCACCGGCCTCACTGAAGGAGCGCCGCCGCTCGAATCTGGCGTTACAACTGGGGCAAATATATTCATATATGGGCATTTCAATTATATTCTAGGTCAAAGAATGAAAAGAATCAAGCTTGCCATGAAATCCTGCCATCAACTATGGTCATCTCCACCCGGACCCCTCTTATCTCCTCGGGTGGCACCTGAGTGGGGTCAGCGCTTAAGAGAGCGAAATCGGCCAGTTTACCGACTGTAATGGAGCCCTTTACCCCCTCATCGAAGGAAGCGTAGGCAGCGTCCTGGGTATACATCTTTAGGGCTGCAACGGGCGAGACCCGCTCCTGGGGAAGCAGCGCTTCGCCGCCCTCCGTCCTCCTGGTGACTGCGGCATAGATGCCTACAAGCGGGGCAACAGGCACCACGGGGCTGTCGGAGCCGGCGGCTGGCATTAGGCCATTCTTTAAAAATGAGCCGATGCGATAAAGCCACTTTCTTTGCCCTTGGGCTACTGTTGCCAGATACCTTTCGCCACTGTAGTAGATGAAAGCTGGGTTGGTGACTACGATAGCCTGGACATCCTTTAACCTCTTGAGCAGGGGTGGTGGGCATACCGAGCAATGCTCGATGCGGTGGCGATGATCCCTTCTCGGGATTTGATCCAGGGCATGCTCCAGGGCCCTCGCCGCAGCCGCCACGGTGCCCTCCTCGACGGCGTGAAGTGCTAGCTGATAGCCGGCCCGGTGTGCCTGAAGCGCCCTCTCCTCAAGCTCCTCCTGGCTGGGATGAAGGGAGCCCCTGGCCTCACTCAAGACTATCTTCAGCGCCCCAAGGCGCACCCTGTCATCGCCATAGTGAGGCGAAAAACCATTATCCTGAAGCTCCCCCAGGGACTGGATGCCCATCATCACCGATAGCCTGGGCACCAGAGATCCCCTCTCCCTGAGTCCTTGCAGGGTGCGCCACTCGCCTAGCCCGTTATGGGCAGTGGCATCTTGAAGGGAGGTGATGCCCTGCGATAGGCATTCCTTATTGGCAAGCCTGACCACTTTTTCGAACTCATCGTCCGACAAGGGTGGCACCAAGCCATCGATATAAGAATTCATTTCATAGAGGATACCATTGGGCTCCCCTGAATCCAGGTCTCTCTCGATCACCCCGCCCGGTGGCTCTGGCGACTCCTTGGAGATGCCGACAAGGGAAAGGGCCAGGCTATTGAGCACACAGGCGTGCCCGGAGCGGTGCACCAGCTTCACCGGGTGATGGGGTGCTGCCTCGTCCAGGTCATCTCGGTTGGGGTGGCGTTTCTCAGCGAGATAGAACTCATTATATCCCGTAGCCCTGATCCAGGAGCCCTGGGGGAGCTGTTGCGCCCGCTTTCGAATCCGAGCCTTGATATCGGCGATGGAGGAGACCGCAGAGGGCGGGGAGAGCGAAAAAGGCGAGCAATCGACGCTTAGGAGGCTTGAGGCGAAGGCGAGGATGTGGCAGTGGGCATCATTGAAGCCGGGAATAAGGGTCTTTCCCTGGCAGTCGATTCTCTTTCCAGCTTTAAGCTCTTTCCGGTCATCGTTATCGCCAACCCAGATTATCTTCCCATCCTTGACCGCGATAAGGCCGGCCCTTGGCCTCTGCTCATCCAGGGTCAAAACTTTGGCGTTATAGAGGATGAGGTCTGCCATCTCCTCGCTCATGCCCTTGTGCTTGCCCTCTCCAAGTGTACCATCAGGATCGCCACATCAGCAGGGGTAACGCCATCGATGCGGGACGCTTGCCCCAGTGTTGCCGGCTGAAGCCGCTTCAGCTTCTGCCGTGCCTCATAGCGCAGGCCAGCGATGGCATCGTAGTCAAACCCCTGGGGGATGTGCCTCGCCTCCAGCCTTGCCATGCGCGCCACCTCAGCGCTTTGATTCTTGATATAGCCTGCGTATTTCGCCTCGATCTCCACCTGCTCCGCAGCATCGATTTTCAAGCCGGGGGAACCAAAGCCTAGTGAAACCAGAGTACGATAGCTCACCTCGGGGCGACGCAGGAACTCCAGAGCGTTCACGCTGTGACCCGACTGGCTGATATGGCTCTTTTCCAGCCGGTCAAGCTCAGTGGCAATGGCCTGGCGCTTCTCCTCCACCGCCTGGTAGCGTTCCCTAGCGACGAGCCCTACCTCGTGGCCAAGGGGGGTGAGCCTGAGGTCGGCATTGTCCTGGCGAAGGAGTAGCCGATACTCCGCTCGTGAGGTGAGCAGGCGATAGGGCTCGGTAAGCTCCTTGGTTACCAGGTCGTCGATCATCACCCCGATATAGCCCTGGTCCCGCCGCACCAAAATAGGAGGTTTTCCCTTCACCCTGAGGGAGGCATTTATCCCGGCGATGAGCCCCTGTCCCGCCGCTTCCTCATAGCCGGTGGTGCCGTTGATCTGACCGGCGAGGAACAGGCCCGGAACAAGCTTTGTCTCCAGACTAGCCGAGATCTGGCTTGGGGGCACATAGTCATATTCGATGGCGTAGCCCACCCTCACTATCTCCACCCGCTTGAGCGCGGGGATGGTACGCAGCATCTCAAGCTGCACATCCTCAGGGAGGCTGGTGTTGGCCCCCTGAACATAGACCTCGTTGGTCTCCCAGCCCTCCGGC
>JAUWZB010000025.1 GCA_030615555.1 Dehalococcoidales bacterium | reverse complement strand
ATAGCCTTAGTAGAAGACAAGCCTGGGGTCCTAAACCGGGTCGCCAGCCTTTTCCGAAGGCGTGGTTTCAATATCGAGAGCATCGCCGTGGGACATGCCGAGATGGCGGGGATTTCGCGGATGACCATTGTGGTCGATGGCACCGCTAGCTCAGTGGAGCAGGTCAGAAAGCAGCTCGATAAGCTCATCGATGTGGTCAAGGTTACCGACATCACTGAGGATAGCACGGTGGCGCGGGAATTAGCGCTGGTCAAGGTTAAGGCCAACCCGGCTACGAGGAGTGAGATCATCCAGATTGTGGACATCTTCAGGGCCAACATTGTGGATGTCTCCGCCGATTCCATGGTAGTGGAGGTCACCGGCGATGAGGAGAAGCTGGAATCGCTGCTTCGCCTGCTCAAGGGCTTTGGCATCAAGGAGATCGCCCGCACCGGGAGAATCGCCATGACGCGGGGGGTTGCCGGCCCCATCCTGGTGGAGGAGGAGAGGCCCCGGAGGGAGGGCGCCCGCCCCAAAAAGGCAAAAGGCATTAGCGAGATATCAAATCTGTAAGGAGCGAATCGTGGCGAAAATCTACTACGATAGCGATGCAAACCTGGAGCTCATCAAGGGCAAGACCATCGGCATCATTGGCTTTGGCAGCCAGGGGCATGCCCACGCCCTGAACCTCAAGGAGAGCGGATGCCAGGTCATGGTGGGCGAGCTAAATGATAGTGAGCCGTGGCGAGCAGCCGCCGAGGCGGGGCTCAGGGTGGCTACCGCTGATGAGGTGGCCAAGGCCTCGGATATTATCGTGATGCTTGTTCCCGACCAACTTCATCGCCAGGTCTACTACAGCGCCATCGAAAAGGGGCTGGCGAAGGGAAATATGCTGATGTTCGCTCATGGCTTCAACATCCACTATAACCAGATCCTCCCACCCCCCGATATCGATGTGACCATGATCGCCCCTAAGTGCCCGGGGCACATGCTGCGCCGTCTCTATACCGAGGGCTCAAGCGCGCCGGCGCTGGTCGCCGTCCATCAGGACGCCTCAGGCAAGGCAAAGGAAATCGCGCTGTCCTACGCTAAGGGCATTGGCTGCACGAGGGCGGGAGTCCTGGAGACCACCTTCGCTGAGGAGACGGAGACCGACCTCTTCGGGGAGCAGGTGGTGCTTTGCGGTGGCATCACTTCCTTGATCAAGACAGCCTTTGAGACCCTGGTTGATGCCGGCTACCAGCCGGAGATCGCCTACTTCGAGGTCTGCCATGAGCTAAAGCTCATTATCGATCTCATCTACCAGGGCGGTTTTAGCTATATGCGCTATTCGGTGAGCGATACTGCGGAATACGGCGATTATACTAGGGGGCCGAGGGTGATCGACGAGTTTGTGAGAGATGAGATGGAGCAGATACTCTCCGAGATTCAAGATGGCACCTTCGCCCGCGAATGGATCCTGGAGAATCAAGCGGGGCGCCCCAGCTTCAATGCCGCCCGCCGCCACGAGGCGGAGCATGAGCTCGAGGAGGTGGGCAAAAAACTCAGGGAGATGATGCCCTGGCTGGGGGGATAAATTGACTTTGGGAGTGGACATAGCAAGAGGCAAGGCGAAGGCTTGGGTTTGTAAAAGACTGAGCTAAAACGGGCGAAAAAGCGAGGCGAAAAAATGGAGCGGGTGATCATCTTCGATACCACACTTCGCGATGGGGAGCAGGCGCCGGGGGCCACCCTTAATCTCGATGAGAAGCTGGAGATCGCCAGGCAACTGGAAAAACTCGGCGTCGATGTCATCGAGGCTGGCTTCCCCATCGCCTCCTCAGGCGACTTCGAGGCGGTGTGCCTCATCGCCAAGGAGGTGCGAAAGCCCATAATCTGCGCCCTGGCCCATGCCAACGCGGAGGCCGTTGACCGCGCCTGGGAGGCGATAAAAGAGGCGAAGCGAGCCCGCATCCATGTCTTCCTCTCCAGCTCGGACATCCACCTCACCTATCAACTGAAGATGGGGCAGGCTGAGATTCTGGAATTGGCTTGCGAGATGGTCGCTCGCGCCAAGAAGTGTCTGGAGGATGTGGAGTTCTCCCCGATGGATGCCACGCGCACTACCCCCCAGTTCATCTACCAAATCATCGAGGCGGTGATTGAGGCGGGAGCCACCACGGTAAACATCCCCGATACCGTTGGCTACACCACCCCTGAGGAGTTCAGCCGCCTGATCAGGGGCATCTTCGAGCACGTGCCCAATATCCACAAGGCGGTGGTCAGCGTTCACTGCCACGACGACCTCGGGCTTGCGGTGGCCAATAGCCTGACAGCGCTCGCCTGTGGCGCCCGCCAGGTGGAGTGCACCATCAATGGCATTGGCGAGCGAGCGGGGAACGCGTCGCTGGAGGAGATCGTGATGGCGCTCAGGACCCGCAAGGACTCCTTCGACCTGACCACCAGTATCGATACCGCCCAGATTTATAAGACCAGTCGCCTGGTGAGCGAGCTCACCGGATTTTCCATCCCGCCCAATAAAGCCATCGTGGGGGCCAATGCCTTCCGCCATGAGGCGGGGATCCATCAGGATGGCATCATTAAAGAGCCTATCACCTATGAGATTATGGATGCCCGCTCCATCGGGTTGCCATCAAGCGCCCTGGTGCTGGGCAAGCATAGCGGGCGCCATGCCCTGAAAGCGAGGCTGGAGGAACTGGGCTATACCCTTAGTGAAGAGGACCTCGATCGCGCCTTCTCCGCCTTCAAGGCGCTTGCCGACAAGAAGAAGGAGGTCACCGACCGCGACCTGGAGTCCCTGGTGGCGGAGGAGATGCGCACCATATCGGAAGCCTACCATCTGGAGCAGGTGCAGGTCTCCTGTGGCGACCGCAGCGTGCCTACCGCCGCGGTGAGGCTCATCACCTCCGATGGCGAGGTGCTGGCTGATGCCGCCCTGGGCACGGGGCCTGTGGATGCCGTTTATAGGGCGATCAATCGCCTGGTGGGCGTACCCAATGTCCTCACCGAGTTCAGCGTCAAAGCGATCACCGAAGGTATCGATGCCATCGGCGAGGTGACCATCAGGATCGAGAGCGAGGGCAGGGTCTACACCGGTCGGGGCGCCGCTACCGATATCATCGTCGCCTCAGCCAAAGCCTACATGAACGCATTAAATCGGCTTCTGGCAGTGAAGGGCAAAGAGTAGAGGGTTGTGAATGGCTGAAGAAAAGATTGAGCGTCGCCTTGAGGGCCTGGAGCGAAATTTTAAGATACTTCTGGCATTGATCCTGGTGAGTCTATCTTGCAGTCTCGTTGCTCTCATAATAGCCCTCGTTGTGTTGCTTATCACCTGGTAGCTGGAGGACAGGCCAACTAGAAAGCGGAGTCCTTTGACCCTGGCAGAAAAGATCCTCGCTGCCCATAGTGGAAAGGATAAGGTCAGCCCTGGCGAGTTTTTAAATGTCAGGGTTGACCTAGTTATGGCCAATGACGTCACCGCCCCCATCGCCATCAGGGAATTTGAGCGCATCGGTGTCTCTAAAGTCTTCGACCCAAAGAGGGTGGTGATGGTCCCTGACCACTTTGTCCCCAATAAGGACATCCCCTCAGCGGAGCAGGCGAAGCTCATGCGGGAGTTCGCCCGGGAGCAGGGATTGGTCTATTTCGAGGTGGGTAGCGGCGGCATTGAGCATGTGCTCCTGCCGGAGCAGGGTCTGGTCCTGCCCGGCGATGTGGTGGTGGGCGCTGATTCCCATACCTGCACCTATGGCGCTCTGGGGGCCTTCGCCACGGGGATGGGCTCCACAGACATTGCCTGTGCCATGGCCACGGGCGAGATATGGATGAAGGTCCCGCCAACTATAAAGTTCGTTTATCACGGCAGGGCGAAAGAGTGGGTCAGTGGGAAGGATCTCATCCTTCATACCATTGGCGACATTGGCGTGGACGGGGCGCTCTATGCTGCAATGGAATTTTGCGGCGAGGCCATCGATGCCCTCTCCATGGACAGCCGCTTCACCATGGCAAATATGGCCGTCGAGGCCGGCGCCAAGGCGGGAATCTTCAGGGTCGATAACAAGACCCGGGCTTATCTCAAGGATCGCGCCCAGCGTCCCTACAAGGTCTATGAGTCCGATGAGGATGCCCGTTACGAAAAAATCATCGAATATGATGCCTCTAGGATCGAGCCTCAGGTTGCCTTCCCCCACCTGCCATCGAACACAAAGCCGATAAGCGAGGTTGGCGAGGTAAAGATCGACCAGGCGGTGATCGGCAGTTGCACCAACGGTCGCATCGAGGATTTGGAGGTGGCCGCCGAGGTGCTGAAATGGCGAAAAGTTCACCCTGAGGTGCGCCTGATCATTATCCCAGGCTCTCAGGGGGTCTATCTTGAGGCGCTGCGGCGCGGTCTTGTCGAAATCTTCGTCCGGGCGGGGGCAGTGGTAAGCACGCCCACCTGCGGTCCCTGCCTCGGTGGCCATATGGGGGTGCTGGCAGCCGGGGAGCGGTGCATCTCCACCACCAACCGCAACTTCGTTGGTCGGATGGGTAGCCCAGAGTCGGAGGTCTATTTGGCGAACCCGGCGATCGCCGCCGCCAGCGCGATACTGGGGCGCATCGCTGGGCCGGAGGAGGTGATGACATAAGACAACAAGGATTCTTGCTATTGCCTGGGTATCCTGATTATCGTTGGCCTGGTGATAATGGCAAAAGTATTTTTCAGGGGCATGTTGGTCGGGGGCGCGCTCGCATTTGCAGGCTGTATTATCGTCCTTTTTGGGATGAGCAGGTCGATGAGAAGGAAGCGATAGGGATGTAAGCGCCTGGAATCTATGAAGAGACAATACCATTCCCCCTTATAAAAATAGTGCTAGGCGTGTTTATCGCTTGCACATTGTTGTTCCTCGTCCTGCTTGTCTACCAGGTTTTTGTAGGTCAAGTTGGTTCCAACCCAGCCCCGAGCTGGTTTTATCTTATTATGTTTTTGTGGTTCGCCGGATTTAGCGCCCTGGTAAGGAACTTCAATAAGCTAGCTATTAAGATCACCACTCAATCGATCACTGTTGGATTTGGGGTTTTCAGGCGCGTCACACCCTGGGAAAATGTCACGGGCTGCTATTCACACCAGGATTCAGCTATTGGTAGTTATGGGGGATGGGGCATTCGCATGGCAAAGGTTAAAGGCAAGTGGAGGCTGGTATATAATGTACCTAGCTGTCCCGCAATCGTTCTGGAGCTGGAGAAGGGTAGATTCAAGGAGTTTGTGTTTTCCACTAAGAACCCGGATGGGGTAATGGAGACAGCAAGGCAACAAATCCCGAAGCAATAGGGGGTTTCGAGAGGAGGGAAATGACGGGTAGAGGATTGCGAGTGTATATAGCTATTGAATACACTGGGTATAGGTTTTAAAGGTGATAAAATGAGGTATTGGTGTATTTCAACATCAGCGGGAAATTGGGAGATATGCAGAAAAAATGGTGTTTGGGGAATGGACGCACGATATTTTGTGACATTAGAAAAGTTTATGAAAGCTAGTGATAAAGCAGTGGTATATACTCACGGTGGGAGATTTGTAGCTATCGTTGAATTTGTTGAAGAACATTTTTACAGCGAAGAAGATCTGGGTTGGACTAAAGGTAAACTCAGATTTCTATTCCCGTATAGAATTAAGTTTGGGTTAATACATGAAAGCAAAAAACCGCCAAAGATTTCATTTTCAACTGAGGAACTCATAAATAAAGCTAACTGGGATAAACCTAATTTGATAGATGAGATAAGTTTTATCGCTGATAAAGGTAAAACATGGAACCAATATCTTCAAGTTTCTGTAGTTCGAATAACAGAGGAGGATTTCAATACGATATCCAAAGCGATTACGTCGAGCTAACTAGAAAATTTAATTAGACTTTGAAATAAAGATGAGTCATGAACTTTAAGGGCAAAGTCCACAAATTCGGGGCCAATGTCGATACCGATGCCATCATCCCTGCTCGTTTTCTGAACATTTCGGAGCCGGCGGAGCTGGCTAAGCACTGCATGGAGGGCATAGACAGCGAATTTGTCCGAAAGGTCGAAAAAGGCGATATCATCGTGGCCACCACCAACTTCGGCTGCGGCTCCTCGCGGGAGCACGCCCCCATCGCCATCAAGGCATCGGGCGTATCCTGTGTCATCGCCCGGAGCTTCGCCCGCATCTTTTTCAGAAATGCTATCAACATCGGCCTGCCCCTGCTCGAGTGTGCCCAGGCTGATGAGATCGAGCAGAGCGATGAGCTGGAGGTGGAGCTGGAAAAAGGTGAGGTCAGGGATGCCACAAGGGGCAAAATATTTACGGCGGAGCCCTACCCCGATTTCATGCTCCAGCTTATTTCAGCGGGGGGTCTCATCGAACATGCCAAGAAGAAGATAGAGGCGAGGAGGTCTCGGTGAAATTCAGCATCGCGCTGCTCCCCGGCGATGGCGTCGGCCCGGAGGTTGCCACTGAGGGGGTCAAGGTCCTGGAGGCAGTGGGCAAGAGATTCGGGCATGAGATCTCCTTTCATCATGGGGACATTGGCGGCATAGCCATCGACAAATATGGGGTCGCGTTGACCAAAGAGACGCTGGCGATGTGCCAGAGATGTGATGCCGTGCTCCTTGGGGCGGTCGGCGGTCCCAAGTGGGATGACCCTAGGGCAAAGGTTCGACCGGAGGATGGGCTTCTCGGTCTTAGAAAGGGTCTCAGGCTCTTCGCCAACCTTCGCCCGGTCAAGGTCCTCCCTATGCTCATCGATTCCACCACCCTAAAGCCAGAGGCCATCAGAGGCGTTGACCTCATGATAGTTCGAGAGCTCACCGGGGGGATTTACTTCGGCAGGCCCAAAAAGCAGTGGCAGACAGCCAGGGGGAGGAAGGCGGTAGATTCCATGCTCTACTCGGAGCGGGAGATCGCGCGCATCCTCAGAGTTGGCTTTGAGATGGCCCGCAGTCGGCGCAAAAAGCTGGACTCTGTGGATAAGGCCAATGTCCTGGAATCATCCCGTCTCTGGCGGCAGCTCGCCATCGAGCTCTCCCAGGATTATCCCGATGTGGAGGTTCAGCATATGCTGGTCGATGCCTGCGCCATGAGGCTCATCCAGCGCCCCGCCGATTTCGATGTCATCGTTACCGGGAATATGTTTGGCGACATCCTCACCGACGAGGCATCGATGCTCGCCGGCTCGATGGGGATGCTCCCCTCGGCAAGCCTGGCGGGGGTGCCCAAGGTGGGCGGGAAGACCTTTGGCATGTATGAGCCGATTCATGGCAGCGCCCCGAGGAGGGCGGGGCAGAATATCGCTAACCCTATCGCCATGATCATGAGTGTTGCCATGATGCTCCGCTATTCTATGGGGCTGGTTGAGGGGGCGCAGGCGATTGAAAAAGTAGTAAGCGATGTTCTGGAGCAGGGCTACCGTACCTATGATATAATGGAGGAAGGCAAGACCCAGGTGGGCACGCGGGAGATGGGGGAGCTGATTGCAGGAATGGTGACTTAGTAGGGGGTAGTATTGCCAGAGATTCAACTCTATGACACCACCCTTCGGGATGGGGCGCAGCGCGAGGGCATATCCTTCACCGTGGAGGATAAGCTCCGCATCGCCAAAAAGCTCGATGAGCTGGGTGTCCACTTCATCGAGGGTGGCTGGCCGGGCTCAAACCCCAAGGACGATGAGTTTTTCGTCAGGGCCCAGGGCCTCGCCCTTTCCCACGCTCTCCTCGTCGCCTTTGGCAGCACCAGGCGTCCCAAAACAAAAGCGGGAAAAGACCCCAATCTTCGTGCCTTACTCGATGCCGAAACAAGTGTGGTAACGATTGTGGGCAAGAGCTGGGACCTCCATGTCACCCAGGTGTTGGAGACCACTTTGGCGGAGAACCGGCGCATGATCACCGACTCCATAAGCTACCTCAAATCCAAGGGGAGAAGGGTCTTCTTCGATGCGGAGCACTTCTTCGATGGCTATAAGGCGAACGCCACATATGCCATCGACACCATCAAGGCTGCTGCGGAAGCAGGTGCCGAGTGCCTCATCCTCTGCGATACCAATGGTGGAGCGATGCCAGGCGATGTAGCCGCTGCCTGCGATGCTGCCCGAAAGGCGACCGACACCCCGCTGGGCATCCACGCCCATAACGATGCTGAGCTTGCCGTGGCCAACACCCTGGTCGCCATCCAGGCCGGTGCCACCCAGGTTCAGGGCACCATCAACGGTTATGGAGAGCGCTGTGGCAATGCCAACCTCTGCTCCATCATCCCCGCCCTCAAGCTTAAGATGGGCATCGATTGCATCAGCGATGAGCAGCTCGCCAGGCTGAGCGAGGTCGCTCACTATGTAAGCGAGATCGCCAACCTGACATTCGATTCCCACCTTCCCTACGTGGGAGCCAGCGCCTTCGCCCATAAGGGCGGCCTCCATGTGGCTGCCATGATGAAGTGGGAGAAGAGCTATCACCATATCGATCCCGATTTGGTGGGCAACCAATGGCGAACACTGGTATCCGAGCTCTCAGGAAAAGGGGGTATTATACATAAAGCCAGGGAGCAGGGATTAGAGTTTGTCCCTCAGGGTGAACAGGCGCGTGCCATATTGGAGCGCGTCAAATCCATGGAGAGCCGCGGCTTCCAGTATGACGGCGCTGAAGCCTCCTTCGAGCTGCTTATCCGCCGCGCTCAGCCAGACTATCACCCTCCCTTCGAACTGGTGGATTTCATGGTGGTGGTGGAGAAAAGACGCCGCCCTTCCACGATGGAGAAAGAGGAGGAGCTCTTATCCGAGGCCACGGTAAAGGTTAAGGTTGGGGGCGAGGTGATCCATACCGCAGCCGAGGGTAATGGCCCCGTTAATGCCCTGGATGCTGCAATGCGTAAAGCGCTTCTGGTGTTCTATCCCAGCCTTGAGGCAGTGCGGCTGGTTGACTATAAGGTTCGTGCCATAGAAGAGACCGAGGGCACAGGCTCTCGGGTGCGTGTGCTCATCGAATCGAGCGATGGGGAGCAGGAGTGGCGGACGGTTGGCAGCTCCACCAACATTATTGAAGCCAGCTGGCTGGCGCTCGCCGATAGCCTGGAGTACTGGCTCCTGAAAAAAGGCACTGCACCTCTATGAGCACTGCATTGTGATCAAACCTAGTCTGCCTATCCTGCTTACTGGTCTCGAGAAGGGGCATAAAAGTTAGCAAGATCTGCCTTTACGGAGCGTTGGGGGGAACTCGGGGCCGGAAAGGCCTCGTCAATGTAGGTTAACCGGCTGACATACGGAGGTTTGCCCATATGTTCAGCGGCGGCATGTCCTCGGGATCGATTATGACATCCACCACTACCGGGCCCTTTTTTGATACTACGGCGTCCAGTACCTGGTCTATTCGTTCAGGGGAATCCAGCCTGTAGCCCAATGCCCCGAAACACCTGGCAAGGTCCGCGAAGTCCGGGTTGCCGTGCTCGGTCCCCATGATGCGACCCTCAAACTGAAGTTT
>JAUWZB010000121.1 GCA_030615555.1 Dehalococcoidales bacterium | reverse complement strand
GGTGGCTCCCGCCTCGATCACCGCCTCGATGATTTGATAGATGAACTGGGGGCTGGTGCGCGTGGCATCCATCGGGGAGAACTCCACATCCTCCAGACACTTCTTGGCGCGAGCGACCATCTCGCAAGCCAATTCCAGAATTTTAGCCTGCCCCATCTTCAGTTGATAGGTAAGGTGGATGTCCGAGCTGGAGAGGAAGACATGGATGCGGGCTCGCTTCGCCTCTTTTATCGCCTCCCAGGCGCGGTCAACGGCCTCCGCGTTGGCATGGGCCAGGGCGCAGATTATGGGCTTTCGCACCTCCGTGGCGATGAGGCGCACTGCCTCGAAGTCGCCTGGGGAGGCAATGGGGAAGCCAGCCTCGATGACATCGACGCCGAGTTTTTCCAGTTGCCTGGCGATCTCCAGCTTCTCATCGAGATTAAGGGTAGCCCCCGGCGCCTGCTCTCCATCTCTCAGGGTGGTATCGAAGACGATCACCCGCTCCATGGCCTCCTCCTTTTTCGCTTTTTTTGCTCTTCTCGCTCATTTTTTTCACTCTACCTAGCGGTTAATGACTCCTTGTTCAGCGAAACGAAGGCTATCTTTTGCGCTTATGAATCTGTAGAAGGTCTCTCTTGCCAAGAGACTTTCTACGCAAACCTGCCCTGCTCTTTGCCTTCTGTGCTCTCAAAAACGGCCTCATATCTGCATCAGGCCAGTCTGGTCTCCAATTGTTAGCTTCCACCCACTTAGCAAATTCTGCCGGAGTCTTGCGGCCCTTAACCACATTACATTTTTCACAAGCTATCAATTTATTACGCGATTTGTCACTGCCTCTACGGGACAAAGGAATAATATGCTCTTCTTCCCCAGTTTGACTTTCCCTTCCGCGATGGCCACAATATGGACAGATATACATTGCCCTCCTCCCCTATCCCCCCAGCCAGGGCATCATCTCCCTGAGCCTCTTGCCCACCTCCTCGAGCTCGTGCTCCGCCTCATGCCGGCGGTAGGCATTGAAGCTGGGGCGCCCCGCCTGATTCTCCAGGATCCATTCGCGGGCGAAGGTGCCATCCTGAATCTCGGAGAGTATCTGCTCCATCTCATCCCTCACAAACTCATCGATGACCCTCGGCCCCCTGGTGTAATCGCCGTATTCCGCAGTATCGCTTACCGAATAGCGCATATAGCTAAAACCGCCCTGGTAGATGAGATCGATAATGAGCTTTAGCTCATGGCAGACTTCGAAGTAGGCGATCTCCGGCTGGTAGCCGGCATCAACCAGGGTCTCAAAGGCTGTCTTGATCAAAGAAGTGATGCCACCGCAAAGCACCACCTGCTCCCCGAAGAGATCGGTCTCTGTCTCCTCGGCGAAGGTGGTCTCCAGGACTCCTGCCCTGGTGCAACCGATACCCTTAGCGTATGACAGCGCGATTTCTTTTGCTTTGCCTGAGGCGTCCTGATGGACAGCGACCAGCGCCGGCGCGCTTGAGCCCTCGGTATAGAGGCGGCGCAGCATGTGCCCCGGGCACTTGGGGGCGATCATGGTTACATCAACATTGGAGGGTGGGAGGATCTGATTATAGTGGATGTTGAAGCCGTGAGCGAACATCAGCATATTGCCCTTGGTGAGTCCCTTCTCGATAGAGCCATAATAGACCTGGCGGTGGAGTTGGTCGGGAACAAGCATCACGATAATGTCCGAGGCCTTGGCTGCCTCATCAGCGGTAGCCACCCTGAGCCCCGCCTCGGCGGCTGCTCGCCACGGCTCACTATCCTTTAGCTCGCCCACCATGACCTGGCATCCGCTCTCCTTGAGGTTCAGGGCGTGGGCATGCCCCTGGCTGCCAAAACCAATGATGCCGATGGCCTTGTCTTTGATGAGCTCCAGGTTTGCATCGCTATCGTAGTAGATTTTCGCCATGCTTTATTCCTCCGTTTCTGGTGTTGCAGGGCGGCGAAAGCCTAATTCTACAGGGTCGACTATTTTCAGCAAGCCTAGGTCTATGCGAGTGTAGAAAACTTTGCCTGTCTCGGCATCGCAAAGATAAGTTGCTGCATCTATAACGCCCTTAGGCGCGTGTAAAGGAATTGGTATGTCAATAGAGTCATACTGAGCTATCTCTGGGCTGATCGCAAAGCAATTTTTGTTGGCGGACTCCATAACGGGGGTGAACTGAGCTGAATCTTTGTCGTAATGCCCAACCGACACAATCACAGCTACTGCACAGCGCCGATCAATCTTCCATGTCATGTGCACGCTTAGAGTCTCACCGCAGGCCTTTATAACTACCGGCTCGGGGTGCTCTTCAATTTTGTTTGGCACCTTCCTCCATGAGAGGCTAGTAATTGTAACAGCTGGTTTGGGTTTTTCCTCTTCCATGGTTTCGCTCCTTACAGATTTGATATCTCGCTAATGCCTTTTGCCTTTTTGGGGCGGGCGCCCTCCCTCCGGGGCCTCTCCTCCTCCACCAGGACGGGACCGGCAGCCCCCCGCGTCATGGCGATTCTCCCGGTGCGGGCGATCTCCTTGATACCAAAGCCTTTGAGCAGGCGAAGCAGCGATTCCAGCTTCTCCTCATCGCCGGTGACCTCCACTACCATGGAATCGGCGGAGACATCCACAATGTTTGCCCTGAAGATGTCTACAATCTGGATGATCTCACTCCTCGTAGCCGGGTTGGCCTTAACCTTGATCAGCGCTAATTCCCGCGCCACCGTGCTATCCTCGGTGATGTCGGTAACCTTGACCACATCGATGAGCTTATCGAGCTGCTTCCTGACCTGCTCCACTGAGCTAGCGACGCCATCGACCACAATGGTCATCCGCGAAATCCCCGCCATCTCGGCATGTCCCACGGCGATGCTCTCGATATTGAAACCACGCCTTCGGAAAAGGCTGGCGACCCGGTTTAGGACCCCAGGCTTGTCTTCTACTAAGGCTAT
>JAUWZB010000140.1 GCA_030615555.1 Dehalococcoidales bacterium | reverse complement strand
GTTGGTGCCTGGCCCGTGTTTAATCTCGCCGATTCCGCCATTGTAGTCGGCGTTATCCTTATTATTTACTATTTCCTATTTCTGGCTAGAAGAGAGGGATTCGTGCCACGAGAGGATGAATAAAAAGCTTGAGTTCATCATCACTAGGTCAGGGGTTCGGCTCGATAGATATGTGGCCCAGGAGTGTCCGGAGCTCTCCCGCTCCTATGTCCAGAGGCTGATCAGCGATGGCTACATCACCGTCAACAATTGCGCGGCGAAGGGGAGCCTGAGGCTCAAAATCGGCGACAGGGTCACTGCGATGATACCGCCACCTTCCCCACCTAGACCACTACCGGAGGAAATCCCCCTCAGCATCGTCTACGAGGATGGCGACCTCCTGGTGGTGGACAAGCCAGCGGGGCTGGCGGTTCATCCCGCCCCCGGCCACCCCAGCCATACCCTGGTGAACGCCATCCTGGCTCACTGCCCCGACCTCGCCATCAGCGGCTCAATGCGCCCGGGGATTGTACATCGCTTGGACAAGAATACATCGGGGCTGCTGGTGGTTGCCAAGAACGATGTTGCTCAGCAAAACCTGTCAAATCAGCTCAAGGCCCGCAGCATGTTGAAGCGATACCTGGTGCTGGTTCAGGGACATCTCTCACCGGAGAGGGGCATCATCGAAGCACCCATCGGGCGCGACCCCCGCAACCGGAAGAGGATGGCAGTGGTCCCCGAAGGTAGAGAGGCGCGCACCCAATACCGCGTTATCAGGTATTTGGATAACTATACCCTCCTCGAGGTAACCCTGGAGACGGGGCGCACCCATCAGATAAGGGTTCACCTTTCCGCCATCGGCTTCCCGGTGGTCGGTGATGAGGTCTACGGGAGGAAGTCGCCTCACCTGGAGCGCCAGTTTGTTCACGCCTGCTATCTTAGTTTCAGGCTTCCTTCAAGTGGGGAATATGCAGAATTCCGCTCAAAGCTAGCTCCCGATTTGGAGGAGGCGCTGGAGCGCATCTCGCAGTGAAAGCAACGTCTACTTGCTGGCCTCACGCTTGCCAGTTTGTAATGACCTTGCCTTCTTTATCTTTCATGCTTCCGGCAATTATAAGTATAAAGTCGATGAGGACCCAGATCCACACAGCTATAAGAAATATAGAACCTATTCCATAGATCCAAACAGTGCCCCATCCCAGAATACTTAATATAAGTATCCCTATTCCGGGTCCGATATGACCAATGTAAAATCTGTGAACACCGAGCCCGCCGACGAAAAAGCAAAGCAAGGTAGCAACAAGCCTTGATTTTGGTGAAATGTCTTTTTCCTCTGCTTTTGCCAGTCTCACACCACATTTAACACATACTTCAGCCATGGCGGTTGTTGGCGCGCCGCATTCCTGGCAAAAGCTATTGCCAGCGAGAGGCTTGGCGCCACAACCAATGCAGATTTCAGGGGTACCTTTCAGTTCTTTACCGCAGTTTCTACAAAACATGCCCTTCCTTAGTGCCCAAGATTGCCATACTCTAACACACGCCCGAAACGAGGTCAAGCTCTTTTCTAGACGCAGGGTTCAGGGCATGCTACAATTTAGTCCGAAAGAGGCTGAGATGAGCGATTCGGTGCGCGTTCGTTTTGCCCCCAGCCCCACGGGCATCCCCCATGTGGGCAACATCAGGACTGCCCTCTTTAACTGGCTCTTCGCCAGGCACCACGGCGGCAGCTTCATTGTGCGTATCGAGGATACCGATGTCGCCCGCAGGGTGGAAGGGGCTGAGGAAGCAATCCTCGATAGCCTCAGGTGGCTGGGCCTGGATTGGGACGAGGGTCCGGGGGTGGGGGGGGATTATGGCCCCTATTTCCAGTCGCAGCGCCTGGAGATATATCGAGGCGTAGCGCAGCAGCTGGTTGAGCAGGGACAGGCCTATTTTTGCTACTGCTCCTCGGAGCGCCTTGGGGAGATGAGAAGGGAGCAGGTGGAAAGAAAAGAGCCCCCGGGATATGACCGACGCTGTCGTAACTTGAGCGAAAAGGAGCAGGCGGCGCTTGAGGCTCAGGGCATCACCCCGGTGGTTCGCTTCAAGACGCCCCTAGAGCGAAAAATCAAATTTCAGGATCTGATCCGCGGCGCGGTAGTCTTTGAAGCGGGCACCATAGACGATTTTGTGCTCTTAAAGTCGGATGGCTATCCTACCTATCACCTGGCCAATGTGGTCGATGACCACCTGATGAAGGTCTCCCATGTCCTCAGGGCAGACGAATGGCTCTCCAGCACCCCTCGCCACATCCTGCTCTACGAGGCTTTGGGATATGAGCCGCCGGAGTTTGCTCATCTTTCCATGATCTTGGGGCCGGATCGCGCCAAATT
>JAUWZB010000135.1 GCA_030615555.1 Dehalococcoidales bacterium | reverse complement strand
TAGCTTCAAGGAATTTATGGAGGGCGGGCTAGGGCAGATCGTTCGCCCCTTGGAGAGGGTGGGCGTCTATGTGCCAGGGGGCACTGCCTGCTATCCATCGACGGTGCTGATGACGGCGATCCCGGCCAGGGTCGCGGGGGTGGGGGAGATCATTGTCACCACTCCTCCTGGAGAGGGGGGAGGAGTCCCCCCGGCGACGCTGGTAGCGGCGAACATCGCGGCGGTGGACCGGGTTTTCAAGGTAGGGGGCGCTCAAGCGATCGCCGCCCTCGCCTTCGGTACCCAGTCCGTCCCCAGGGTGGATAAAGTCTGCGGGCCAGGTGGCCTTTTCGTGACCCTGGCAAAGAGGATGGTCTTCGGCGCGGTGGCGATCGATGGCCTTGCCGGCCCCACGGAGACGGTGATCCTAGCGGATGATTCCGCCCCTCCCGCCCACCTCACTATCGACCTCCTGGCACAGGCGGAGCACGATGTGCTGACCTCCGCGATCCTGATCACCACCTCCCCCAGGCTGGCCCAGGAGGTCGATAGTGAGGTGGCACACCAGCTTAAAGGGCTGGAGCGGGCCCAAATTGCCCGCCGGTCGCTGGAAGAGAGGGGCAGGATAATTGTGGTCGCTGATATGGACCAGGCTATTGAGCTAATTAACCTCTATGCCCCGGAGCACCTGTCTTTAATGGTGCGCCACGCTTCATCTTATGTGGATAAGATTCATAATGTAGGGGCAGTCTTTGTGGGCGAAAACTCCCCCGAGGTACTGGGCGACTACGTGGCCGGGCCGAGCCATGTGATGCCCACGGGAGGCAGTGCCCGCTTCAGCTCCCCCCTCGGTGTTGGCGATTTCCTTAAGCTCACCAGCGTCGTTTCTTTAAGCGACGAGGATGTGAAGGCGCTGGGTCCTGTGGCGGCGACCATCGCCAGAGTGGAGGGGCTCACTGCCCACGCTCGAGCCGCAGAAGCCAGGTTTAAGAAGAGGAGGAAGCGGTGAGTTCTGGTGACATCCAAAAAATGATCCGGGGTGACCTGGGGAGCCTCAAGGCATACCAGCCCATTGCCCCCCCCGATGTGCTTAGCGAGCGGGCCGGTGTCCCCATTGAGGGGGTGATCAAGCTCGATGGCAACGAGAACCCCTATGGCTGCTCGCCAATGGTGGGGCGCGCCCTTGCCGGTTACCCCTTCTACCACGTCTACCCCGACCCGGAGCAGCGTGAATTGCGAAAAGCATTGGCGGGATATGTCGGGGTGGACGCAGCGCATATTGTAGCCGGCGCTGGCAGCGATGAGCTCATCGACCTTATCCTGCGCCTCTTCCTCGAGCCTGGGGATCGGGTAATCAACTGCATTCCTACCTTCGGCATGTACCCCTTCTGCACCGAGATCTGCGGCGGTAAGGTCATCGATGTGCCCCGCGACAAATCCTATGCCATCGACATTGCCGGAATAAAAGAGGCTGTAAATGAAAAAACTAAGGTCATCTTTATCGCCTCGCCCAATAACCCTACCGGGAATATCACCACCCAGCGCGATATCCTTGAGCTGGTTAAGCTGGGCAGGGTGGTGGTGGTCGATGAGGCATATTCTGAATTTAGCGGGACGACCGTTGCCCCACTGGTTCCCGAGCACGGTAACCTGATCGTGTTGCGCAGCTTCAGCAAATGGGCGGGACTCGCTGGACTTCGCATCGGCTACGGAATTTTTCCGACCTTAATCGCGGAACAGCTTCTCAAGATCAAGCAACCATATAACATAAACCTGGCAGCTCAGGTCGCGCTCCAAGAGTCGCTTGCCGACATGGAATATCTCCAGGGTACAGTGCAAAAAATCATCTCAGAGCGGGAGCGGCTTTTCGCCAGGCTTGGGGATCTCAGGTTTCTGAAGCCTTTCCCCTCTCAGGCGAATTTCATCCTTTGCGCCGTGGCTAAAGGAGATGCCCAGGTGATTCATGAGGGGCTACAGAAAAGGGGCGTCTTTATTCGCTACTACGACACCTCGCTCCTGAGGAACTCGCTTCGCATCAGCGTGGGCCGGCCGGAGCACACCGATGCCCTGATAGACGCCTTGAAGGGGATATGCTAAGCTAATCGTCAAGAAAGGAAAGGTCAAATGGCGAAAAAGAGAACGGCGACCATCACCCGTGAGACCGGGGAGACCAAGATAAGCGTGGTGCTCAACATCGATGGGAGTGGTAAATTTGAGATCAAGACCGGCAGTAAGATGTTCGACCACATGCTGACCCATCTCGCTCAGCACGGCTTATTTGACATAAAGATTCAAGCCTCGGGCTGGGACCTGCACCATGTGGTGGAGGATGTCGCCATCTCTTTGGGCCAGGCGCTGAATAAGGCATTAGGGGATAAGAAGGGCATCACACGGATGGGGCATGCCATCGTGCCGATGGATGAGGCGCTGGCGACGGTGGCGGTGGACATCTCCGGCAGGGGATATGCCGTACATGATACGATATTCACGAGGAGGAAAATTGGCGACCTGGAGCGTGACCTAGTGCGCCATTTTCTGGAGACCTTCGCCTCCGAGGCGAAGATGAACCTTTATGTGCAGGCGGTTGAAGGGAGCAACGACCATCATAAGTTAGAGGCGCTTTTCAAGGCGCTGGGGCGGGCGCTGGATAGCGCCACCAAGATCGATG
>JAUWZB010000073.1 GCA_030615555.1 Dehalococcoidales bacterium | reverse complement strand
TAAAAGGGGGTAAATGAGATGCCTGAATACTATTTTGATATTGAAACAAATGCAAAAGGGGGAAAGCCAGATATAAATGACGAAATATTGACAATACAATTCCAAAGACTTGGAACTAAAACTGGCGAAAAAGAGGAGGAGTTAACCATTCTCAAATCTTGGGAATCATCAGAGAGGGAAATTTTAAATGATTTTTATTATATATTTAAACCGGATAAACTATTTAATTTTATACCTATTGGAGATAATTTGATTTTTGATTTCTTCGCGTTACATCATAGATGGAAAAGTATAAGTATCGACGTTCCATTAAAAACTTTGATTTATGACCACCCCTGCATAGACATAAAATCGATTTTGGTGATACTCAACGGGGGATCATTTAAAGGTGCAAGTTTAAAGGCATTCCTAGGGAAACCGGGTGGTGTTAAAGTGCCAGAATGGTACGCGAATGGAGACTATGGTGCGATTGAAGATTATATACGTCATGAGGCAGAGGACTTTATCCAGTTCTATCAACAATTGAAGCAGGAGATACCTCTTTGCCCGCTAAGATAGGTGAAGTAATCCAGGCCTCGACCGGCGAGTTCACGGCGCAGTGCTATGAGCTGCACCAGCCTCCCCCATTCGGCAGCCTGGTAAAGATAAGGGAGGGGGAGGTGGAGATCTATGCGGTGGTCTCGGGCGCTGCCACCACCAGCATCGAGCCGGGGCGGCGCCCCATTGCCCGGGGGCGGGAGGAGACCGAGGAGGAGGCCATCTACCGCTCCAGCCCGCAGCTTGCCAAGCTCCTGCGCACCGATTTTACCGCCACGGTGGTGGGGCACCAGAAGGGTGCGGGGGGTGGCGAGAACAAAAAAGGCGAAGGGCTTCATCACTACCTGCCACCACGGCCAGCCCGAATCCACAGCTTTGTCTACCTGTGCGACCCGGAGGAGGTGGCCGCATTTAGCCAATCGCTCGATTTTCTGAGCATCCTGGTCGGCGCCGGGAGTCAAGCGGACGAACTCATCGCCGCCTCGCTCCGCCATGCCGCCGCGGCGCATCAAGACCCCCGCGATTTCCTGATCAAGGCAGGCAAGGAACTAGCGGTGCTCCTGGGCAGCGAGACAAACAGGCTGAACAACATCCTGAGGAGGATAAAAGGGTGATGGAGGAGAGAAGATTAGGCATCATTGTCTCAGGCTCGCTGACCAAGGGTGTTGAGGCTAGGCTTGATAGCGCTATGTCAATTGAAGACATTGCTGTTGGTCGCTATGTAACCATTGAGGGCGAAAAACGGCGCTTTTTCGGCATGATCACCGATGTCACCCTGGACGCCAGTGACCCAAGGCTTATGACCGCGCCCCCTGATGTCTCCGACCCCTTTATCGCCGAGGTCCTCTCCGGGACAAGCACCTTCGGCAGGCTCCATGTCCTGCCCTCGCTCACCATCGGGGGCGATGCCTTGAGCCTCCTCGAGGGTCCCCAGCCAATGAAGACCGTGCCCACTCACTTCTCTGTGGTCCGCGAGGCCAGCGAGCAGGATGTGGCAAGGGTCTTTGGCCTGGTGGAGGAAAAGCAATTCTATATTGGCACCCCGCTCGATATGGAGACCAAGGTCCGCCTCAACCCGGCGGAGCTAGTGAAGCGCTCCAACGGTATCTTCGGCAAGAGCGGCACAGGGAAGACCTTTCTGGCAAGGCTCATCCTCATCGGGATAATGCAGGAGGGAGCAGCGGTGAACCTGGTCTTCGATATGCACAGCGAGTATGGCTGGGAGGGCACCAGCGAGGAGGGGCGGAAGGTGAAGGCCCTGAAGCAGCTCTTTCCATCGAAGGTGGCGGTGTTCGCCCTCGATGAGGAGGGCGCCAGAAGGCGCAAGGTCTCCACCGACTTTGTGGTCGAGATCGGCTATGATGAGATCGAGCCTGAGGACATCGCCATGCTCAGAGAGACGCTCACCCTCACCGATGCCGCGGTGCAGGCGACCTATCGCCTTGCCCGCAGGTTTGGGGAGCGAAAGTGGCTGGAGAGCTTCCTCGCCTTGGAGAGCAGGGAAGAGATAAATGAACTGGCACAAAGCCTGGGGGAGCATGAGGCAACCATGGCGGCACTTCATCGTCGCCTGGATAGCTTGAGGAGGCTTCGCTTCCTCGTCCCCCAGGCCAGAGATAATGCCATCCAGCGCATTCTGGAGTACCTGGACCGAGGGATAAATGTCGTCCTCGAGTTTGGCCGCTACACCGATTATACGGCCTATATTTTAGTGGCAAACCTCCTCACCCGTCGCATTCACGCCCAGTATCGGGAGCGGATGGAGCGGGCGATGGGGGAGGACATCGCCAAGCCCCGACCCCTCGTCATCAGTATCGAGGAGGCGCACAGGTTCCTGAGCCATGAGCTTGCCGGACAAACCATCTTCGGCACCATCGCCCGCGAGATGAGAAAGTATAATGTCACCCTGCTAGTGATCGACCAGCGCCCCAGCGGCATCGATGAGGAGGTAATGAGCCAGCTCGGCACCAAGATAACGTGCCTGCTAGATAATGAGCGAGACATCGATAGCGTGCTCACAGGGGTATCAGGGAAGAGCGAGCTCAAGGCGGTGCTGGCAAAGCTGGATACCAAGCAGCAGGCGCTCATCTTCGGCCATGCCGTCCCCATGCCCGTGGTGGTGAGGACGAGGGAATATGGCTCGCCCCAGTCCTATAAGGAGCTTGGCTTTCGCGAGGCGCTGGAGCTAAAGAAGCAGGCGGAGGAGGACAAGGATTTGTGGGGATAATGAAGAAGGAGGTAGCTGAATGTCGACGGCAAGGACGATAAAAACCCTGGTCTTTGGCGCACTACTTGCGGGTGCTGGCTGCTTCTTGGGGCTCGTCTTGAGATGGGCCGGTGAGGGCTATGAGTCACTTATCCCCCCTTCATGGGATGCCCTATACCTTGGCTTCTGGTTCCTGGGGGCGCTGGCAGCTGTGGCCGTGACTGGCGGGCTTGTCGCCGTGCTCCTTCGCCCTTTCTGGATAGCAGTCATCGCCTTTGCCATCTCCGCCCTGGCGATGTTCCTCACCTATGAGATATCGGCGGTCAGCATCATCGTGGCGGCGATCTACTTCCTGGTGGGACTGCTCTATTTGGCAGGCGTGCGAGGCGAGATCAGGATTCGCACCGGGTTTTCCGTGAGGCATATAAGGGGCAATCAGGCCATCCTGCTTGTGGTGCTCACAGCGATAGCATGTACCAGCCTCTATTTTGGATATGCCGCCGCGATCGAGAGGGAGGGCTTCTCCATGCCTGAAGAGACCATCGACTGGGGCGTGGATATAGCGGAAGAGGTGCTCGATAGGATAGTGCCCGCGGGGATATTATCCCCTGAGGAGAAGCAGGTTATCCTGGACGAAATAAGGGCTATCCTCGAGGGCGAGGTGGAGAGCGAGATAGAGCCTTACGAAGGCTACATACCGGTGGGGCTCGCGGCCATAGTGTTCATGATTTTAATGCCAGTAACGTTCTTCCTTTCCTGGATACCGCTCTTGATCCTATCGCTCGCCTTTTTCATCCTGACCCGTTCCGGGGTCGTGAAAAAGGTGACCGAAACGGTCGAGGTAACCAGGCTGAGCATTGAATAAAGGCCAAATTTTTCGAACTTTGCGAAGCGCGTTTCCCAAGGGTTTGCGGTAGATGAGGATAAAGCGCTCTAGGGCGAAAATGGTGCCCATCGAGAGCTGCACAAAGCGCCATCCCCTGATCGAAGAGGTTTCGAGCTCCCTGACTGCCCCTCAGGCCTTTGAAATATTTAAGGAGCGACCATTCAGCTTCTTCCTCGATAGCGGGATGGACCCCGGGAAGCTGGGGCGTTACTCCTTCATCGGCAGCGACCCCTTTTTCGTCCTTAAAAGTCGTGGGAAAGAGATTGCCCTTCTTTACAGTGATCGGCAGGAAACAGTGATCGGCAACCCGTTTGATGTATTGGGTCAGATGCTCGAAAAATATGCCCTTGACCCATCCCCATCCCCCATCCCCTTCATCGGCGGGGCCGTGGGCTACCTCAGCTATGACCTGTGCCACTTCATCGAGCGCCTGCCCACAACCGCCATCGATGACCTGAAGCTCCCCGAGTGCTACCTCGCCTTCTACGATGCCATCATCGCCTTTGACCACTTGGAGGGGAGAACTTACATCGCCGCTACCGGGTTTCCAGAGATGGATGATACCGAAAGGATGAAAAAGGCCAAAGAGCGTATCGATGAATTGCGGGCTATGATAGCAGAATTACCTTATTCAGAGACGGCTCCCAGTTCGAAAAATTCGAAAAAAGCGGAAACACCTTGTTCTGAGATGGCCCTTAGTTCGAAATTGTGCCCCAACTTTACCCATGAGGAGTATGTTAAAGCGGTGGCTGCCGCCAGGGAATACATCTGCGCCGGCGACATCTTTCAGGTCAACCTGTCCCAGCGATTTGAGGTGGCCCTGCCCATCGCCTCATACGAGCTCTACAGGAGGCTGCGCCTCATCAATCCTGCCCCGTTCGCCTGCTACCTCAACTTTGATGATGTCACCGTTGCCAGCGCCTCCCCGGAGAGATTCCTCCACCTTGAGGGGGAACTGGTGGAGACGCGTCCCATGAAGGGAACTCGCCCCCGGGGAAAATCGGCAGCGGATGATGATGCCCTCGCCAGGGAGCTGCTCCAGAGCGTTAAGGACCGCGCCGAGAATGTGATGATCGTTGACCTGGAGAGGAATGACCTGGGGAGGGTTTGCCGCTATGGAACAGTAAGGGTGAGGGAGCTCTGGACCCTGGAGAGATATGCCACCGTATTTCAACTCACCTCCACCGTGGAGGGGAGGCTCCGCGCGGGGGAAAACCGAATCGACCTCCTGAAGGCGAGCTTCCCCGGCGGCTCGATCACCGGTGCCCCTAAGGTGCGCGCCAT
>JAUWZB010000074.1 GCA_030615555.1 Dehalococcoidales bacterium | reverse complement strand
AGTCCTAAAATTGTCGTGATGCTTGAAGGCTATCGTGGCATCAGTCTATCTTCTTGGCTTCGGAGAGCACCCTTACTCTCCCCTTCTCCAAAACCACCATATCCTCGATCCGCACCCCGCCCCAGCCACTTATATAGATGCTCGGCTCAATGGTGAAGACCATGCCCTCCGCCAGGACATCTTTGGAGTCTCTCCCCAGGCGCGGCGCTTCGTGGGGGGCCAGCCCAATGCCGTGCCCCAGTCCGTGCCCAAAATTTTCCCCATAGCCTCCCTGTTCGATAACCGTCCTGGCAAGGCTGTCCGCCTGCTCCCCGCTCATCCCCGCCTCGATGGTGGCAATAGCGGTGAGCTGGGCACCGAGAACCAGGTCATATACTTTACCGAAGTTTTTGTCCTCATTTCCCAGGCAGATGGTTCTTGAGAGGTCGCTCGAATAGCCCGCAAAGCGAGCCCCCATGTCAATAATTAGGGGCTCGCCGGAAAGAATCGTGCGGTCGGTGGGCTGGTGGTGAGGAAGGGCGGAGTCGGGGCCGGAGGCGACGATAATATCGAAAGGGACGCTTTCGCTGCCCTTTTCCCGCAGTAATCTCTCGATTTCCCATGCTGCCTCTTTCTCGGTCATCCCTGGATGGAGCATTGGCGCGCTCTCCTCAAAGGCGGCATCGGAGATTCCCACTGCCTTCATGATAAGCTCCAACTCCTCCTCATCCTTCACGGCACGCAGCGACTCAACGATTTCCTCGGTGGGCAAAAGCTCCTTTTTGCCCGCGGTCGCCACCAGCTTTCGATAGGTAGCAAAAGAGAGGTCTTTTGCCTCAAAGCCGATTTTTTTCGCTCTTAATGAGGATGCTAGGTTAGAGAACCACTTTGGTAATTCCCCTTCAATCTGTACGATGTCAAAATCCGGCGCCTGGCGTTTCGCCTGCTCTATATAGCGAAAGTCGGTGGCCAGGATGGCGTGCTGCTGCGATATGAGGAGGAAGCCCGCCGAGCCGGTAAATCCGCTGAGGTAGCGGCGATTCTCCCCCTGAGAGATCAGGATGGCGTCAAGCTCCTCCTCCCCAAGCCTCTGACGCAGCCTCTCCAGGCGATGGGTCATTTTTTCTCTTTCAATTCGGTGACTAGTATCTCGAGGGCGTCGATATACCCCTGCACGCCTTTACCGCTGATCTGAGCCCGGGTAATGGGCGCAATCACCGACTTACGCCGCCACTTCTCGCGGGCGTGGATATTTGAGAGGTGCACCTCGATCACGGGGATGGCGCTGTCTTCGAGGGCATCTCGCAGCGAGAGACCGTAATGGGTGAGCGCCCCGGGGTTGATGATAATGCCCGCTGCTTTTGGCGTCTCAGCCTGGATAAAGTCGATGAGTGTCCCCTCGCTGTTCGACTGAAAGGCCGAAACCTCGGCACCCAGTTCCTGGGCCCTTTTTACTACCAGGGACTCGATCTCCGCGAGGGTCTGATCCCCGTAGATCGCGCGATCTCTCTTGCCCAGCACGTTTAGATTCGGTCCGTGGATCAATAGTATTTTCATACTATTCCCCTTCTTTCTTCGCTCTGGGATGGGCTGCCAGGTATACCTTTCGCGCCTGTCTCTGGGTGACATGGGTATAGATCTGGGTAGTGGAGAGGCTGGCGTGGCCGAGGAGCTCCTGAACCACCCGCAGGTCGGCGCCACCATCAAGGAGGTGGGTCGCAAAGCTATGACGCACCATGTGGGGGAATACCCTTTTGTTCAAACCTGCCTCGAGGGCATACCTTGAGATTGCCTTCTGAAGGGAGCGCTCCGAGAGCCTTTTGCCGTATCGATTGATAAACAGGGCTTCAGTCCTTGATTTGCCCAGGAGCTGCCGGCGACCTTCACGAAGATAGCAATCGAGGGCTGAGACTGCCGGCTTGCCGATGAGCACCATCCGCTCCTTGGCGCCTTTACCCCAGACGCGAATCTCCTGTGCTTCGAGATTGACACTTCCCAGGTCGAGCCTCACTATCTCGCTTACCCTGAGCCCGGAGGCGTAGAGGAACTCGAGCATCGCTTGATCTCGCTGCCCCTGGGGGGTGGTGGTATCGGGTGCCTCCAGGAGTCGGGTGACCTCGTCGCTTGAGAGGAAGGAGGGGAGCCTCTTTTCAAGCTTCGGCGAGGAGACGGTGAGCAATGGGTTTGAGGGTATGAAATTCTGTTGCATCAAATAGCCATAAAAGGAGCGGAGTGCGCTCAGTTTACGGGCCACGCTGGATTTTTCAAACCCCTGCTCCTGTAGAGAGGCGATATAGCGGCGCAGCAGGTGGCGATCCACCTCCCCCAGGGTGGCCACATTCTCCATATTAAGGAACTCCAGAAAGTGGCGCAGGTCATGGGTATAATTGCGCACCGTATATGGTGAGGCGTGCCGCTCCACCTCAAGGTAGCGGACGTAGTTATAAACCAGTTTCTCGATACTTTCCCTGCTTTGAATTAGGGGGGTCATACCTTAAGAACCTCTCTCTCCAGCTGATCTAATCCGCCGCTGAACTCACATTTTGTGCATCTTGCCATCTTCTTGCCTCGCATCACAAGCAGCCCGCCGCACTCAGGACAGGGCTGCGAAATAGGCCTATCGCTTATGGTGAAATCGCAATCGGGATAGCCCGAGCAGCCGTAGAAGATGCGCTTTTTCCTGCTCTGCCGCACCACCAATTCGCTGCCACACTTGGGGCATGTGACGCCGATTTTTACTAGAAGCGGTTTTGTGTTCTTGCACTCGGGGTAGCCTGAGCAGGCCAGAAACCTCCCGTAGCGCCCCAATTTAATCACCATAGCTCTGCCGCACAGTGTGCAGACCTCATCCGTGGGCTCGTCCGCTATCTTGACCCTCGCCATCTGTTCTCTTGCTGCCTGCAGCGTCTTTTCAAATGGGTTATAAAATTCCTCGAGGAAGGGAACCCACTTCATCCTCCCCTGAGCGATCCGGTCCAGCCCCTCCTCCATCTGGGCGGTGAACCCAAAATCGACGATGTCGGGGAAATGCTCGCAAAGCATGTCGCTCACCAGAAGGCCGAGCTCCGTGGGGCAGAACCGCCCACCGTCCTGCGCCACATAGCTCCTCCCCTGAATTGTGGAAAGGATGGGGGCGTAGGTTGAGGGGCGTCCGATCCCCCTCTCCTCCAGCGCCTTGACTAGGGTTGCCTCGGTGTAGCGATACGGGGGTTGGGTGAAGTGCTGCTCTGGGAAGAGCCTCAAAAGCTTCAGGGGCTCGCCCTTCACTAACTCAGGAAGGGGAGCCTTCTCCTGTTCATCCTCAGCCTCATCCCTCCCCTCGCTATAAAGGATGGTGAAACCGGGGAATTTCATAGTGGAGCTGGTAGCCCTGAGGAGATAGGATTTCTCGCCTTTTTCGCGTTTTTCGCGCATCGCCTCAATGTCCACCGCGGTGGTATCCAGTAGCGCGGGGGACATCTGGCTGGAGACCATCCGCTTCCAGATGAGTTCATAGAGCCTGAATTGGTCCCTGGTGAGATAGCCCTTAATCGCTTCAGGTTCCCGCCTTATCGAGGTGGGCCGGATCGCCTCATGGGCCTCCTGGGCTCCCTTCACTTTCTTACGGAAGATGCGAGGGTGTGGTGGCAGGAACTTAGCGCCATATTTCCCCTTGATGAAGGCGCGCGTTTCCTCCAAGGCCGAGTGGGCTACCCTCACCGAATCGGTGCGCATATAAGTGATCAGCCCCACCGATCCCTCCTTACCTATTGGTAAGCCTTCGTAGAGCTGCTGGGCGAGGGCCATGGTGCGCTTGGCACTGAGGCGAAGCTTGCGCCACCCCTCCTGCTGGAGGGTGCTGGTGGTGAAGGGGGGCGCTGGCTGTCGAGCCACTTCCTTCTTTCGCACTTGGGCCACGGTGTAGCTCGCATGCTTAAGCTGGGAGACAATCCTTTCAGCCTCCTCCCGGCTCCCAATATCAATCTTTTTGCCATCCATAAAACCGAGAAGAGTAGCTGTGAAGACCTCTTTTGTGGCGATTTTTTCAAGCTGGGCGTCGATGGACCAATACTCCCGGGGGATGAAGCCCTCGATCTCCCGTTCTCGGTCAACGATCATTCTCAGGGCCACCGATTGCACCCTTCCTGCGGAAAGTCCGCGCCTCACCTTCTGACAGAGGAGAGGGCTTATCTTATAGCCGACCAGCCTGTCAAGGATGCGGCGCGCCTGCTGGGCATGAACCAGGTCCATGTCGATCTCCCTGGGATGGCGGAAGGCTTCCGCCACCGCTTCCTCGGTGAGCTCATGGAAAACCACCCGCTTCAGTGGCATACTATCAAGCTTAGCCGCCTGAACCAGATGCCAGGAGATGGCCTCGCCCTCGCGGTCGGGGTCGGTGGCGAGATATACTGCGGAAGCCTTCTTCGCGGTCTCATTTATTTCCTTAACCACCGCCCTCTTCTCCTTGGGAACCTCATACTTGGGGGTGAAGCTCCCCTTCACATCTACCCCCAACCATTTCCTGGGCAGATCTCGCACGTGTCCCACGGAGGCTTTCACGCTATAGCCACTGCCTAGCATCCTGCTTACCGTCTTCGCCTTAGCGGGAGATTCGACAATGACCAACCTTTTTGCCATTATTCCACCTTAACCCGGTAGTCCTCCCGGGCCTCCCGGGCAATGATATAGTTCATGCCACCAACCTGCTTTACCATCCCCTTAAGTTCCATCATTGCCAGGGTACTCGAGACCGTAGCGATGGGGAGGCGCGACTGGTGTCCCACATCATCGATGTGGGTTGGCTCTGGGGAGAGGCATTGCAAAATCAGGGACTCGGTCTCCGTAGCGGGAAGAAGCTCCTTCACCTCAACTTGTTGCACCGCCATGGTAAGGTTGAGCTCCTCAAAGATGTCATCGGCCCCCCTTACCAGCTTCGCCCCCTCC
>JAUWZB010000143.1 GCA_030615555.1 Dehalococcoidales bacterium | reverse complement strand
GTTGGCGGGGTCACCATCAAGCGTGCAGCGCTCCACAACGAGGAGGATATCAGGCGTAAGGACATTCGCATTGGCGATACGGTGGTGGTGCAGCGCGCTGGCGAGGTCATTCCTGAGGTGGTCACTCCGGTAGTGTCTAAGCGCACCGGGCAGGAAAGGTTCTTCCTGATGCCCACCCGCTGCCCCATTTGCGGCGGCGAGGTGGTTAAGCCTGAAGGGGAGGTGATGACGCAGTGCACCAATGCCTCCTGCCCCGCCCAGATCTATGAACTCCTCACCCACTTCGTCTCCCGCAGCGGCATGGACATCGAAGGGGTCGGGGAAAAACTGGCAGCCGCCCTGCTCGAAAAAGGGCTGGTGAAGAATGTGGCCGACCTCTACCGTCTACGCGAGCATGAGCAGGAGCTTATCGATCTGGAGAGGATGGGGGAGAAGAGCGCTCAGAATGTGCTCGATGCTATTGAGAGGAGCAAGGAGCGCCCCTTAGCAAGGGTGATCTTTGCGCTGGGCATCAGGCATGTCGGTGCGGAGACCGCGGAGCTTCTGGCGAGCCACTTTGGTAGCATGGATAGGCTGGTGAATGCCTCTGAAGAGGAGCTCCTCTCGGTGCCCACCATCGGCCCCAAGATCGCCGAGAGCATCCTAGCCTTTTTCAGACAGGAGGCAAACCGCAGCATCATCGATGAGCTGAGAATGGCAGGCGTCAGGCTTGAGGGGGAGGCTGAAGCAAGGGTTGGGGAGGAGGGGGGAGAACGAAAAAAGCCACTTTTGGGGCAGGAGTTTGTGCTCACGGGAAGTCTGGAGGCTTTCCCCAGGAGCGCGGCTGAGACGCGCATCAAAGAGCTGGGCGGCAGCGTAGGCTCGAGCGTCACCAGGAAGACCACATATCTGGTGGCGGGGACTGACCCTGGTTCCAAGCTGGAAAAGGCGCGTGCCCTGGGCACAAAGTTGCTTAATGAGGAGGAGTTCCTCCACCTCCTTGAAGAGGAAAATAAATAAGAGGGTAGGAAATGGCTAAGGTATTGATCATCTATCATTCTCAGACTGGGAATACCGAGGAGATGGCCCAGGCGGTAGCGGAAGGGGCGCGGTCAGTGGCGGGGGTGGAAGTCACCATCAAGCGGGCCTTTGATGCCACCGCTGACGACCTCCTTAGCTGCGATGCGGTGGCTTTTGGCTCACCAACAAACTTCGCCTACATATCTGGAGCCTTAAAGGACTTCTTCGACCGAAGCCTTATCGCTTGCCAAGATAAGACCACGGACAAGCCCTACTGCACCTTTACAAGCAGCGGAATGGGAAAAAGAAAAGCCCTGGATGTCCTCGATGGCATATGTTCCGCCTTTAAATTAAGGAAGATTGACGAAGGTATCATGGCTCCTGGCAAAGCCACCCCCGAGATTCTCGCGCAGTTGCGGGAGATGGGTAAAAAGCTGGCCACCGGCTAAAAGCATGACTTCTTTCGGGGTATTGAGTACCCGGGCAAAATGGTGCGCCTCATCTTCAAGGAGTAAGGCGCTACTTAAGCGATGAAACTAATTGTCGGGCTGGGAAATCCGGGGAAGAGCTATGCCAGCAACCGCCATAACGTAGGGTTTCGGTGTCTCGACCACTTCGCGAGTCAGCACCGCATACCCATTAAAGAGCGAAGGTTAAGGCTCAAAGCACTAAAGGCCAAATACGGCACGGGCGAGGTTGCTGGTACGCCGGTGGCACTCGCCAAGCCCCGGACGTACATGAATCACAGTGGGGCGGCAGTGGCCCAACTGGTACGTCGCTTCGGCGTGCCACTTGATGACCTCCTTGTGATCTACGACGACCTGGACCTGCCCCTGGGCAAACTGCGCATCCGCCAGCGTGGCGGCGCGGCGGGGCATAAAGGCATCGCATCCATCATCGCCTCCTTGGGAAGTGAGGAGTTTCCCCGAATTCGCGTCGGTATCGGTCGCCCCGAGGGGGATGAGGTCTCCTATGTGCTAAGCGATTTCACCGCTGAGGAAAAGGACGTCGCTAGGGAAGCCGTTGCCACAGTCGCCGATGCCCTCCATTGCATCCTCGCCGAGGGGATCGCGGCGGCGATGAACCGGTACAACTAGAGTCATTCCCCCTTTCTTCCTCTTGTTGCGATAGCTCAGACCAAGGTGCTATAATTCCGTTTAGCTTACTTGAAAGGGTTTTGGAGATGAAACGAGGACATTTTATCGCCGTGATC
>JAUWZB010000076.1 GCA_030615555.1 Dehalococcoidales bacterium | reverse complement strand
GACGGTGATGTCTTCAATCTTTTCCACTTTGTATGTGAAAGTGGCTGTTGCGGTCTCCGTTTCAGTCTCACCCAGCATCGTTATAGTTATAGTAGTGGTCTCGGTTATCTCGGTCTCCTTGCCAACCTCCAGCGGGAACAGCGTTGGTCCCTCATAGGAGATATCCGCAGAAGCTATGTAGGGAGATCCCATGTACTCCCCTGACATCTGCATCTTGAGCACCGAAAGCGTTTCTTTTTCGAACCATGTTCTTGCGCTCGTGACTATTGTCTGGTAAGCTGGCTCAATCGAAATGTCCACAACATAGCAATCCTTGCCACCTACCGTCTCCTGCCCGGTCACTTCCTCGGTCCATGTATAGAGATTTGAATCAGAGGTCATAGCATAAACCCATTCGTCCCCCACATTCAGCGTGGGCAGCACCCCTTCCTCCACCGTGACAGTTGCGGTTAATCCGTCGACAGACACGTTATAGGTGCCCCCAGCACCTCTGGTGAAGGTGAAGGTTACCGTCTCCGATTCTTCTGCCTCCAGAATGACCTCCTCTGAGTCCTCTACCGCCTCATCGATTTTCAGCTCTACGACATAGGTGCCCTTCGCGCCTCCTACGTTCTCCACATCTACGGAGACCGTAATCTCCTCACTGGCCACTGCTGTCTCGGGTGAGATGACCAGGTTGCTCACCTCAACTTCCGCAACCTCTGCTGGTGGACAGCAGGCAATACCGACAACAGCCAAGCTGGCCACGATAAGAGCGACTAACACCTTCGAGAGCTTTTTATACCCCATGCTATACCCCCTTATTTTGTGGGCTCAGTTAACCACATTTGGCTCACGTTGTCAATACCTCTCAATTGAATGACAATATTACAATCTACCCTAGCTTTATGTATGATTCATGTGTGATTTCAAATGTTTTAAGTGCCAACTTAATTAAGGAATTATAAATAGATGAGGCTCCTCAGGCACCTTTTCTTCCGTTGATATTAAGCCTCCAAATATGACAGCGGCTCCCTGGCGCTCACCCCCTCATCAGCCAGTCGCCATACCTCCTCATCAGACATCCCCAAAAGCTCGCCGAAGACATAGCGATTGTGCTCACCAAAGCAGGGGGCGGGCAGGCGAAGCCTCCCCGGGGTCCGGCTCATCTGCCAGGACACCCCCGGGTAGCGATGGGTCCCCGCCTCAGGGTGAGAAAGCTCCTCATAAAAGCCTCGCTCCTTAAGATGTGGGTCGTGAGCCAGCTCCGCTATATTCAATACCGCCCCTGCCTTAACGCCGGAACCCTGGAGCATGTTCATGAGCTCAATGTGGTCATACCCAGAGGTCCACTCCCCGATAAGCCGATCAAGCTCCTCTTGACTTGCCAGTCTGCCTGAGAGGGTCGCGAATTTTTCGTCCCTGGTCCAGGGCGGGTCGCCCATAACATTGCAAAAGGCGCGCCACTCCTCATCGGAGGAGACGGCGATTGCAATCCACGCATCCTCCTTTTCGTTCTCTCCACCCTTTTCACCCCTCCCCTGCGCGCGGTAGCAGCCATGGGGCGCCATCGGGGGGTGGCGATTGCCGATGGGCCTGGCCACCCTTTTGTTCATCGTATAATCCATAATCGCCTCCCCGAGAATCGGGGTAACCGCCTCTCGCATGGCAAGATCGATGTACTGCCCCTTTCCCGTGAGACGGCGATAGCGTAGCGCTGCCAGAATAGCGAAGGCAGCGTGAAGCCCGCTGGTGGCATCGGCATAGGCCACCCCAGGCTTAAGCGGCTCCCCATCGGGATAGGCGGTGAGCTGAGAGAGACCGACCATGGCTTCGATGCCCTCGCCATAGGTAACATAGTCTCGATAGGGACCGTCCTGGCCATACCCTGAGAGGGAGATCATGATAATCTGGGGGTTCGTCTCCCGGAGCACGGGGTAGTCCAGGCCAAAGTTCTTCATCACCCTTGGGGTGAAATTCTCCACCACCACATCGCTGATCCTCACCAGTCTTCTGAAAACCTCGACTCCGAGGGGCTTTGTGAGGTCCAGGGTGATGGCATACTTATTCCTGTTGACTTCGTTATAATAGGCGAAACGATTGTAGGACTTTTCCCCCGTATCGCCATCAGGGAAGGAAGCACCAAAGGCGCCGCCGGGCTTCATCCTGGGTAGCGCCCCTCCCCTCCCCGAACGAGCGGCGCACTCCACCCGGATAATCTCCGCCCCCATGTCCGCCAGAAGCTTGGTGGCATAGGGACCGGCGAAAATCTGGGAGAGATCGATCACCCTTAGACCTGCTAAGGCCCGCTTCTCTTTAGATAACACCGTGCTCCTTGAGTCCTGCTTTTTCGTCCTTGCTCAAGCCAATACCCAGATAAACATCATTCTCTTTAGATGATACCGTGCTCTTTGAGGTCTGTCAGATTGTCCTTGCTTAAGCCCAACTCCCCAATATAAACCTCCTCATTATGCTCCCCTAAAAGAGGCGCCCGCCGCGCCTCAGGAGGGGTCTCGCTCATCCTGAAGGGGGCTCCCGGATAGATGAGGCGACCGGCTAGGGGATGGTCTATCTCCTGAAAGAAACCCCTTGCCTCATATTGCGGGTCCCCCATCAGCTCATCGATCCCGAGCACCATAGCGAAAGGGATCCGCCATTCCTGGCCGGTGGCGAAGATCTCCCGGGCATCATGCTTTTCAAGCCAGGGCTGGATCAATGCCTCAACCTCATCAGCATAGTGATAGCGGAGGATAGATGCGAAACGGGGCTCCATAAGATGGGGGGCCTCCAAAAAGGTCGAAAAATGGTCCCAGTTTGCCCCCGCCTGAACATGGATAAAGCGATCTTTAGCCTCCATCACCCTTGAGGGGCACTGAAGGTGATGGCGGGAGCCCATCCGCCCCCTGGCGAAACCGCTATAGCGATATATGGTCAACGCGCCCTCCAGGATGGAGGCCACCGCCTCTTGAAGGGAGACATCGATGTGCTGCCCCTCGCCGGTCTCATCCCGAAAGTAGAGGGCGGAGAGGGTGGCCACGGCAGCATTGAGCCCCCCCTGAAATTCCGCCTGAGAGAGGGGGAGCTTCAGAGGCGCGCGGTCAGCCTCCCCTGTCAGCCCCATCAAACCGCCCATTGCCTGAGCGATAATATCCGAGCCATCCCAGTCCCGATATGGTCCCCACTGCCCAAAATAGGAGATGGAGGTCATAATCAAGGCGGGGTTTATCTCAGCCAATGCCTCAAAATCGAGCCCCAGGCTGGCCATCACTCCAGGACGAAAATTCTCCACCAGGATATCCGCTCCCTCAACCAGCCTCTTGAATATCTGAGGGCCCATTTCACTCTCCAGGTTCAGGGTGATGCTTTTCTTACTGGTGTTAAGAAAGAGAAAAAGTCCGCTTTTCTCCGGGTCAGGCTGGTCATTGGGGAAGGGTTCCGCCCTGCGGCTTGAATCGCCCAGGGGCGGCTTTTCTATCTTGATCACCTCTGCCCCGTAGTCGGCGAGTAGCTTAGTTGAGTAGGGGCCGGAGATATTCTCGGAGAGGTCTAAAACCACCAAACCGGATAACGCGCGATGGGGCACACTGTCCTCCTTTTTTCGCTCTCTACGAGGGTTACATCACGCTATCCGCGGCCCCATGGTCAGCATGGCTGATCGCTAGTCCTTCGTGTTATCCAGGGCCGCTTTCTGAGTCTCAAAAAGCCTTTCAATGCCCCGCTCCGCCAGGGCGAGCAGGGAATCGATGGTCTCTTTAGAAAAGGGGCTCGCTTCCGCCGTCCCCTGAACCTCCACAAACTTGCCCTCGCTGGTCATCACCACATTGAAGTCTACCTCAGCCCAGGAGTCCTCGTCATAGCAGAGGTCGAGGAGCTGCTCCCCGCCGACGATGCCCACGCTGGTCGCCGCCACGGCGCTTCTTATGGGAAGGGAGGGGATGAGCTCCCTTCCTACCAGGGTGTTCAGGGCTTGAACCAGGGCCACATAGGAGCCTGTGATCGCCGCTGTCCTCGTGCCCCCATCGGCCTGGAGCACATCGCAATCAACGAGGAGCGTCCGCTCCCCCAGGGCATCGAGGTCGACGACCGCCCTCAGGGAGCGCCCGATGAGGCGCTGAATCTCGTGGGTTCTGCCCCCCATCCGGCCCTCCTCCCGTGGCGTCCGGGTGATGGTGGCACGGGGAAGCATGGCGTACTCGGCGGTGATCCAGCCTCTTCCCTCACCCTTGAGGAAGGCGGGAACCCGATCATCCACGCTCACCGCACAGATCACCTTCGTCTGCCCCAACTCAATGAGCGCCGAACCCTCAGCATAGGGCTGAAAGCCCGGGGTGATCCTCACCGGGCGCATTTCATCGTTGGCACGACCATCTAACCTGAGCAATTATGCCACCTCACTTCCTTCGGGATGCCGCGTAATGATCGGGGAAGCGAAGGGTACCGCGTGATGCTGGAACACCCTTGCTGAATAGCATAAAGTATACCACCAGGTAGCGTCGCTGGCAATGAAGCCTTGCCTGCTGATATAATAAGGGATACCTTGAGCAGCCACGATCTCCCAACAGAGGAACCCTGCAGCAGGGAAATTCACCTTCGCCGCCTCACCGTGGATGAGGCCCTGTTCCGGCTCGACCGCTACCTCAACGCGGCCTTCATCGCCGGTCTGCCCTGGGTCAGGGTGATTCATGGCAAGGGAACGGGGACGCTTCGCCAGGCGGTGCGCGAGGAGCTGGAGAACAGCCCCTTGGTCAAATCCTTCAGGCCTGCTGAGCTTGGAGAAGGGGGCGCTGGTGCCACCATGGTGGAGCTGGCAAATCAATGACCAGGATTGTGGT
>JAUWZB010000116.1 GCA_030615555.1 Dehalococcoidales bacterium | reverse complement strand
AGTCGTGGACCTCGGCCATGCTTATTTCCTCACGGGGGTTTTTGATCCCCGCCTCTTTGTAGGCTCTGATCCCGGCACGGGTGCCCGTCTCCGAGTGGGTATAATCGAAGTCGGTGTACCACATCTCCTCGCCGGAGCTTGCGGCGATCTGGAGCGCCTTAATGTAGACCGGATCGGGGCGGAACTTCTTGGCATCCTCGGCGCGCACCAGAATGGCTGCTGCGGAGCCATCGCTGACACTACAGCAGTCGTATAGCCCCAGAGGCCAGGCAATTATTGGGGCATTCACGATATCATCAACCGTTACCTCACGGCGCAGGTGGGCCTTGGGGTTCTGGGCGCCATTCTTGTGGCTTTTCCAGGAGACCCTGGCGAGCATCCTCTTCCCTTCCTCAGGGGAAAGGCCGTACTGAGAAAAATACCTGGTGGCCATCATGGCGTATACCCCGGGAGCGGAAGCGTTGGCGTTGACCATCTGCTCATGCGGTGGCCTCATGTCGGGCAGGCCGCCATACCCTACATCCTTCAGCTTCTCCACGCCGAGGGCGAGCGCCATATCACAGGCCCCTGAGGCCAGGGCGTAGGCGGCGCCCCGTATCGCCTCTGTGCCGCTGGCGCAGAGGTTTTCAACATGGGTCACGGGGATGAAGGGCAGTTTTAATACTTGGGATAGCTGTATGGCGCTAAGTCCCTGCATCGGATAAAGAGCGGCCCACCAGGCGGCGTCAATGTCCTTCTTCTCCACCTCGGCATCCTCCATACACTCTATATAGGCCTCGACCATCAGGTCAGCGCCGCTCATATCCCAGCGCTCCCCGAATCTGGTACACCCCATCCCGATTATGGCGACTTTATCCTTTATTCCCTCTGCCATCTCTACTGCCTCCTTTGTTACTCCTTTACGGGAGTTCCTTTCCAGGCGTATCCGGTAACGCCGCGTCCCTGGTACTTCTTGCGGAAGGTCATCTCCACCAGCATCTCCACTGAAAGATCATCGAGTTCGCAGTCGGTCAGGTTGAACATCCCTCGCCCGCCCCCCTCAAAGTCGATTATCCCGTACATCTCCGGTGGGGTGGGGCTGAAGGCTAGGTTGTCGCCGGTATAGGTAAAGAGGTGCGCTTTCTTATCGGAGAAGCGGTACTCCTCCATCTCATCGATAGCGCCGCACTTGGGGTTGACGCATACGTGCTGCGGCGGCCACTGAGGCGTCTTGCATTTCTTGCATTTCGAGCCTACCAGGGCGTAATTCTTCTTGCGATCACGCCACATTATCGTAGCTGAGGTCGGAACCCCCTCTTCGCCGCGGCCGGCGGTATCTATGGTAAGCACCTCATTGAAGGTGACCATTCTCTCGTAACTGTTGAGCTCTTTCTTATTGGCCAGGCTCTTCTTTATCCCCTTTCTCGGTCCGCTCTTCTCGATCTCCTGGGTTACCTCGAAGAGCATGGCATCGCTGCCATTTCCGTAGCTGGCAACCAGGATCTTGTCCCCTGGCTTGGCATCCTCCAGCGCTGCCACCAGGAGCATCAAGGGATTGGACGCACCGGTAAGGCCTACCGTGGTGAACATGTGCTCCTGAATCTGACCGGGCTCAAACCCTAACTGCTTCCCGATAGTGGCATGAGCGCGAATATACATACAGGGGTAGACCACTTTAGCGATATCATTAGGGCTCAGTTTATACTTCTGTATCAGCCCGGAGATAGCTTCCGGGATAAATTTGCTATAACCCTCATCACGGACCCATCGATCCTCCCAGATGCGGTTATACCTCTCTCCATCTCCCCTCCAGTGGTCCATGAAATCGTAGGATAGCGAGTAGCTGCCCTCCAGGCTGGCGATTACCTTGCGATTACCTAACAGCAGGGCTGCCGCACCATCCCCGTACATCTCCTCCTGGTAACTGCCGGCTGGTCCGAGGCGGCAATCGGAGGCACATACCAGGATGCTTTTTGCCGTCCCCGCCTTAATGCTGTCGCAGGCGGTGAGCAAAGCGGTGGTTCCGGCCTTAACCGAGTCGGTGAAATCGGCAGTGCGGATCTCCGGTTGAAGATCAAGCGCGGTGGCTATTAGTCCTGCATTCAGCCTTTCCTGATATGGTGCGGTGGTGGTGGCGAAATACAAGCCGCCGATCTTACTCCGATCAAGCCCGGTTAAGCAATCCACGCCTGCATTTACGGCCATGCTGAGGCTATCCTCATCGTAGTTGGCCACGGCCTTCTCACCGGGCATTATCGAGGCAGGGTTCAGCGATCCGATGGCCCCATAGATAGTGAGGCGATTGATGCGGTGCCATGGTATGTAGGCACCGTAAGATGTGATCCCGACCATCTCACTCTCCTTTCCTCATAGGCATTCGCTTTAAGATAACGCGTTTCGGCAAGACCTGTCAAGACATGACACTCGTCCAGGTGATTGGTGCTGGTGATCGCTCTGGCATTGGCCGAGAGAAGAAATCTGGTAATTGAGGGGGGCTCAAGAGAAGATGGTCAAAGAGCTATAGCACGATCCCGTGTTTGGAGCAAATCCCATATGTAATCGGCGAGTAGGAAAGCCTGGGCTACGCCCCCACCAGCACCTTTATCGTGGAGAGCTCGTCTCTTATCAGTCTGGGCATCAGGAAGTTGTTCCTGATATGCTCCATACCATCTTTTCCCAGCCCTTCAGCCACTTCGGGGTGCTCCAGCAGGTAGACTACCTTCTCGGCACACTCCTCTGTGGTATCTACCAGGTAGTTGCTAAGCGTGCCAACCATCTGGATGGGGATGCCGCCCACATTGCCAGCGACCACTGGGGTCCCTTTCCAGAGGGCCTCCGCTACTGCCAAGCCAAAGCCTTCCTTGATGGACTTTTGAATCACCACGTCGCTAGCCCTCTGGAAGGCGTTCACCTCCATATTGCCGACACCGTTAAGGTTGCTGAATACGTGGATATCTTCGTATTTATCTGCCTCCTTGTGGATG
>JAUWZB010000020.1 GCA_030615555.1 Dehalococcoidales bacterium | reverse complement strand
GTATTCTATGCCGCCGATGGGGAAGTCGTCTTCGTCGCCATCAGGGGCGACCTCGAGGTAAATGAGGTGAAGCTGAAAAACGCCCTCGGCTGCCATGAGTTGCGCCTCGCCACCGAGGAGGAGGTAACGAGCGTGGGCCTGGTGGCGGGCTCCGCCTCTCCCTTAGAACTCAGCGGGATCAAGCGGGTTGCCGACCCCTCGATAACCCTGGAGGCGAACCTTGTTGCCGGGGCAAATAAGCCCGATACGCACATGAGAAATGTTAACTAC
Organism: Dehalococcoidales bacterium; assembly: GCA_030615555.1. Lineage (GTDB taxonomy): Bacteria > Chloroflexota > Dehalococcoidia > E44-bin15 > E44-bin15 > JAUWZB01. The sequence continues at coordinate 10,231 of JAUWZB010000020.1, read as the reverse complement.
CCGCGCGATTTCGCCGTCGACCTGATAGTAGACATCGCCACCGCCCAGGCCGGCGAGGGCTGCCCCAAGTGCGGCGCCAAGCTCCTCGCTACCAGAGGCATCGAGGTGGGGCATATCTTCAAGCTGGGCACCTTCTTCAGCGAACGAATGGGAGCCACCTTCCTCCACCGCAATGGGGTGGCACGCCCCATCCTTATGGGTTGCTACGGCATCGGCATCGGGCGGCTCCTCGCCGCTGCCATCGAGCAGCATCACGATGAAAACGGTATCATCTGGCCCACCCCCATCGCCCCCTATCAGGTTCACCTCTGCCCGCTATCCCTGGACAACGAAGCGGTGGCCTCAACATCGGAAAGCCTCTATGCCGAGCTTACGCGGGAGGGACTGGAGGTGCTTTTCGACGACCGTGCGGAATCGCCCGGCGTAAAACTCAACGACGCCGACCTTCTCGGCATGCCGCTAAGAGTTGTCCTCAGCTCCAGAACCCTGAGGGCCGGGAGCGTGGAGATGAAGATGAGACGGGAGAAAGAGACAGCGCTCGTGCCTCTGGAAGGGGTGAGCGGGAGACTCAGGGCGATGCTTTCCCTGAAATAGCCTCGCTCAGGGGTTGCATCTTCGCCTCAGTTATGCTATACTAACGCTGCATAAAGTGACGGAACGAAGTGGGTGTCATTCCCCACTTTTTTGTTGTATAGGAGGGGAACTTGGCCAAGACGAAGAGTGAATTCATGCTCGCCATCACCCAGCTTGCTGCCGAGAAGAACCTGTCTCGGGAGGTAGTGCTGGAGGTGGTGGAGGCTGCCTTAGTTTCCGCATTCCGGAAAAACAGCTTCGCAGCAACCCAGAATATCTCGGTGAAGGTCAATCCCGACACGGGTAAGGTAACCGTGTTCGCTCAGAAGACAGTGGTGGAGACGGTAACCGATCCCCGCCGTGAGCTATCGCTGGATGAGGCGAAAAAAATAAACAAGGCCGCTCAGCTTGGTGAAGACCTCATGGTGGAGGCCACCCCCCAAAATGCCGGGCGGATCGCCGCTCAGACAGCGAAGCAAGTGGTGCTCCAGCGCCTGCGCGAGGCGGAGCGGGAACTCGTCTTCGAGGAGTTCTCCGATCGCGAGAGTGAGATCGTCACCGGGATTGTGCAGCGAATCGAGCCCAGGCAGATCATCCTCGACCTGGGAAGGACTGAGGGCATCCTTCCCACCTCGGAGCAGGTGCGCACCGAGCATTATCGGATGGGGCAAAGGATCAAGGCATACATTATGGAGGTGCACCGCACGGGTAGAGGGCCTCAGGTCTTAGTATCGCGTACCCATCGAAACCTGCTGCGTCGCCTCCTCGAGCTGGAGATCCCGGAGATCCACAGCGGCATCATAGAGCTCAAGTCCATTGCCCGGGAAGCGGGATATCGGAGCAAGATCGCCGTCGCGACGCGGCAACCGGGCATCGATCCCATCGGCTCCTGCGTCGGGCTGCGCGGTATCAGAATCCAAAACATTGTTAACGAACTAAACGGGGAAAAGATCGATATTGTGGAGTGGCATCCCGACCCAGCGACCTTCATCGCCAATGCCTTGAGCCCCGCTCCGGTGGTGAGCGTTGCGGTCAATAGCGAGGAGAAGGTGGCCACGGTAGTGGTGCCCGACCGCCAATTATCCCTCGCCATCGGCAGAGAGGGACAGAATGCCCGGCTCGCTGCCAGGCTCACCGGATGGCGAATCGACATCAAGAGCGCCTCAGTCGCTGAGGCGGAGGAGGCGGCGCTCGTGGAACAGCCTCCTCCCCTAGAGGAAGCCTTAGTAGAGGAACCCGAAGAGCTGGTAGCACTGGAGCAGCCTGTTACCCCGGCGACTGAGGAAGAAGAGGAGGCGGCACCGATAGCAGAAACGCTGGTTGCCGAGCCAGCCCCTCAGCTTCGCTTTGCCGAGGACATCATCACAGCGGGAGCGGCTAAGCCCGATAAAAAGGCAAAGAAGGGCAAGGCAAAGGTGAAAAAAGATGAAGACAAGATAAGAGGCGTGGCCAAGCCAAAGAAGGCGCGCCGCGCCCCGAAAGTCCATATCGATGAAGAGGAGCTCGAGGAACTGTAATAAAGATGACCACCACATCCCAGAGAAAGAAGCATCCGCGACCGAAACACGTGCCAGAGCGCACCTGCATCGGCTGCCGCGAGATAAAACCGAAGCGGGAGCTTATCCGCATTGTGCGCACCGAAAGCGGTGGCGTGGCGATCGACCCTACAGGGAAGAGAGCCGGCCGAGGGGTCTATTTATGTAAAGTAAAAACCTGCTGGGAGGCAGGGCTGAAACGGGAGCACCTCGACCGAGCCTTGCGGATGAAGATCACCGCGGAGGGCCGAAGGGGGCTTGCTCAGTACGGGGAGATGCTCCCTAGTTAGTGGGGTTAAATGGGTGCAAGAAGACGAAATACGGCGAGGCCGGCTCCAAAAAGGCGCAAAGTCGCTAAGGCAGCGCCGTATGAGGATACAACTGTCGCTACCAAAGCGGAGGGGAAGCAACGCGTCAAGATCCCCCCGTCCCTCACCGTGAAGCAATTCGCCGATCTCATCGAAGTGAGCGCCGTAGAGGTGATCAAGCAACTGATGAGAAACAGCATCATGGCCAACATTAACCAGGTTATCGACCACGATACGGCAGCGATTATAGCCTCGGATCTTGGCTATGAGGTGCTGGAGGAGAAAGGACGAGGGGCGAAAACTAAAAAGTACCAGCGGTTTCAGGAGGATGATACCAGTGTGCAAAAGCCCCGCCCCCCAGTAATCACCATCATGGGGCATGTAGACCACGGTAAAACCAAACTTCTCGATGCCATCCGTGAGACCAACGTGGCCGCTACCGAGGTAGGCGAGATCACCCAGCATATTGGCGCCTATCAAGTAGATATCCACGGTCAAAAGATCACCTTCCTCGACACCCCAGGGCACGAAGCCTTTACTGCGATGCGGGCGCGCGGGGCTCAGGTAACGGATATTGCCATCCTGGTGGTCGCCGCCGACGATGGAGTAATGCCCCAAACCTTAGAGGCCATCGCCCACGCGCGCGCCGCCGGTGTGCCTATTGTAGTTGCCATCAACAAGATAGATAAGCCAGATGCCAACCTGCAGCGCGTGAAGCAGCAGCTTGCCGACCATGAGCTGCTTATCGAGGAGTGGGGCGGCGAGGTGGTTTGCGTCCCGGTCTCAGCAAAAAAGCGGGAGGGGATCTCGGACCTCTTGGAGAACCTGCTCGTCGTGGCCGAGCTCGAGGACCTCAAAGCAAACCCGGAGCGCCGTGCCGTGGGCGTGGTCATTGAGGCAAAGCTGGATAAGACCAAGGGTGCGCTGGCCACTGTGCTCATCCAGACGGGCACCCTAAAGGTGGGCGACCCCTTCCTTGTGGGCGATACATGGGGCAAGGCAAAGGCAATGTTCAACGACAAGGGTAAGCACCTCAGAAAGGCGGAGCCGGCGAGCCCTGTCGAGATCCTGGGACTGGAGAGCGTTCCCCAGGCTGGCGATACCCTCACCGTGACCGCCACTGAAAAGGAGGCGCGCACCCTGGCCCAAAAGCGCCAGGAGGAGAAAAGGCTTGCCTTGATAACGACTACACCCCTTAGCTTGAGCAACCTCTTCTCTCAAATTCGTGATGGCGGGGTGAAGGAACTTAATATCATCTTAAAGACCGATGTCCAGGGGAGCATCGAACCGATAAAAACCTCCCTAGAGCGCCTCACCATCGACGAGGTCAAGGTGAATATCCTCCACTCGGGCAGCGGGAGCATCACCGAGAGCGATGTGCTCCTTGCCCTCGCCTCTAACGGGATCATCCTCGGGTTTAATACCCGCCCAGAGCCTGGGGCCAGGCAGCTTGCCGACAGCGAGGGGGTAGACATCCACTGCTATGAGGTAATCTATAACCTGGTGGACGATATGGAAAAGGCGATGAAGGGGATGCTAGAGCCCACCTACATCGAAGTGGTAGAAGGGCACGCCGAGGTGCGAGCCATCTTTTCCGCCCGAGGGGGCACGGTGGCTGGGGTATATGTCACCGATGGCAAGATAACCCGGGGGGCGCTGGCCAGGATCATACGCCAGGGTGAGGTGATCTTTGAATCCAACGTCTCTAGTCTAAGGCGGTTTAAGGACGATGTCAAAGAGGTCGCCAGCGGCTTTGAGTGCGGCATGGGCATCGAGGGATACAGCGACCTTGAGGTCGGCGACATCATCGAGCTCTACAGAAAGGAAAGGACTTAGGGATGACCAGGCGCACCGAGCGGCTTAACGACCTGATCCGAGAGGAGATCAGCGAACTGCTTCGCCGCCAGATTAAAGACCCGAGACTTGGCTGCTTTCTAACGGTGACCCGGGTAGATACCTCCCCGGACCTGAGATATGCCAAGGTTTTTATCAGCATCATGGGCAGCGATGAGGAGGAGAAGAGGGCGATGGAGGGTTTGGCCTCCGCCTCGGGCTTCCTCTACAGGGAGCTGCGGGGGCGCCTCTCATTGCGCCGCACGCCCCTGCTGAGCTTTTATAAGGACGATTCCATCGAGCGGGGGGCTCAGGTGCTCCATCTGATGAAAGAGGTCACCAGTAGCGAAGAAACTGATATTGAGCATTAACGGGATCCTCAACATCAATAAGCCCGCCGGGAAAACCTCCCTGGAGATTGTCGCTCTGGTGAGGCGCTGGAGCAGGCAGCGACACATCGGGCACGCCGGCACCCTGGACCCAGGGGCCACAGGGGTGTTACCGATTTGCCTGGGGCAGGCAGCAAGGGTGAGCCCCTTCATCGTGGCGGCTCATAAAACCTATCAGGCTGAGATTGAGTTGGGCGTATCCACCGATACCTACGATGCGGCAGGGAAGGTGACCCAAAGGGTTGACCCCTCCCACATTATCAGAGAGCAGGTAGAGGGGGTGTTTCCCTCCCTTAGGGGCACCATCCTTCAGAAGCCCCCGATGTATAGCGCCCTGAAGCACCAGGGGGAACGCCTCTATAAGCTTGCCCGCGCTGGCATCACGGTGGAAAGGGGAGAAAGAAAGGCTGAGGTCTTTCGTCTGGAGCTCCTCCAGTGGCAGCCTCCCCTTTTCACTATCGAGGTGGAGTGTGGCAAGGGCACCTACATTCGCTCCCTAGCTCACGATCTTGGCCAGTCCATCGGCTGTGGCGCTCACCTCAGAAGATTGGTTCGCCTGAGGTGTGGACCCTTCGATATCAACGATAGCCTCACCATTCCCCAGCTTGAGGATTCCTTCCGGCATAACTACTGGCAGGACCTCCTTTACCCTATGGATGTGGTGCTGGAGCACTGGATCGCCGCTATCGTGAGCAAGGAAAAGGAGCACGCTATTAGAAACGGTCGCCCTTTAGCTTTAGGCAATGGTGATGACAAAGGCCATTGCCGCGCCTACTCCCTTGACGGGCGCTTCCTAGCTGTGCTACGCTTCCTGCCAGAGAAGGGGGTGTGGCAGCCGGCAAAGGTCTTCTCTGGTGAGCAATAATGGAAATTAGCTTCAAAAAGACTTGACACTTAGCTAGATAGCGGTTATAGTGCACAGGATTGAAAGGAGGTGACACGGATGCAGGCATACTGCTTCAAATGTAGGGCGAAAAGGGAGATCAAGGATCCCCAAAGGGTTACCCTAAAGAACAGCAGGCCAGCGACCCGTGGGGTCTGCCCGTCATGCGGGACAAAGGTGTTCCGCATTGGCAAGTCCTAATCGGTGCTTCCCCGCCAGGTCGCTATCGGGCGGAGCAAGGATGCCGCGTTAGGTTCAGCCTTGTTCTGGTAGCCTTTTCAATAGGGCTTGGACATTGGTGATCAGGATTTCATCGCTCTCTTTTTCGTCCAAGCCAGCCCCTCGGGCAATTTGGCGGGCTAAAGGAGGGGTGAGTAGGTCCGTTTCGTCATGGGCATCTGAGTTGAGGAGGAGCTTAGCTCCAGCAAGCCGTGCCAGTTGAGAGACGTGACTGTTAGCGAGTGAGTGTCCTTTTCTGGCGCTGAGCTCAAGAAAGATGCCCGCGGTGGCGGCTAATTCAGCCTCCTCAAAGGTAATGAGTCCGGGGTGTGCTAGAATATCAACATAAGGGCACTGAAGCGCTGCTTTATTAGTGCCCTTCTCTACAGGTTCGATGATGGATTCGCCGTGAACTACCACCAGCCAGGCCCCCAACTCTTTGGCCCGCCTTGCGGCCTCGGCGATTGCCTGGGGAGGGAGGTGGGTAAGCTCTACGCCAGGGATCGCGAGAATCGGCCAGTGCGCTCGCGCCAGGGCACAGTCTGAAGCGATTTCCCTGATTATTCGATCAAGATAGCCAATTCCGACGTGGTCGGTGAGGGCGATCGCTTTGTAACCCCTTGCCAGGGCGCGCCGGATTAGTTCTATAGGTGATAGGGAACCATCGCTGAGCGAGGTATGGGTGTGAAAATCGTAGACCAAAATTCACCTCCAAAAAGCTATTATAGAATAGGAGATAAATTTGGGCAAGATAAATGTGGCCATAATTGGCGTGGGAAATTGCGCCTCCTCGCTGGTGCAAGGCGTTTACTACTATCGTGACGCAGTAGAGAAAGAGCCTGTCCCGGGGCTGATGCATGTTAACCTGGGGGGCTATCATATCAGCGACATCAACTTTGTTGCCGCCTTCGATATCGATAAAAATAAGGTAGGCAAGGATATTGCCAAGGCGATCTATACCCCCCCGAATAATACCTTCAAATTCTGCCAAGTGCCCCGGACAGGGGTAAAAGTGTCCCGGGGGATGACCCATGACGGGCTGGGCAAATACCTCTCCCAGGTAATCACCAAAGCCCCGGGCGCCACAGAAAACATTATTGATATCCTCAAAGAAACCCAGACCGATGTGGCGATCAACTTCCTCCCTGTAGGAAGCGAAGAGGCCACGAAATGGTATATCGAGCAGGTGCTCACCGCAGGCTGTGGCCTCGTTAATTGCATCCCCGTTTTCATCGCCCGGGAGAAATACTGGCAGAACAGGTTTAGTGAGCGGGGACTGCCGATAATCGGCGACGATATAAAGAGCCAGGTTGGGGCCACTATCACCCACCGCGTGCTCACCAACCTCTTTCGAGACCGCGCTGTCAAGCTGGAGCGAACCTATCAACTGAACTTCGGCGGCAATACTGATTTTCTTAACATGCTGGAGCGGGAGAGGCTAGAGTCAAAGAGGATCTCCAAAACCGAGGCGGTAACCTCACAACTAGACTACAAGATGGAACCGGATAATATCTACATTGGACCCAGCGACTACGTTCCCTGGCTTGGCGACCGAAAATTTTGCCACATCCGCATGGAGGGGCGCACCTTCGGCGATGTCCCCCTCAATATCGAGGTAAAGCTTGAGGTGTGGGACAGCCCCAACTCGGCAGGGGTGGTGGTGGATGCCATCAGGTGCTGCAAGCTGGCGATAGACCGCGGCATCAGCGGGGCGCTTATTAAGCCCTCCGCCTATTTTATGAAATCGCCCCCTGTTCAATATAAGGACGATGAAGCCAAAAGAATGACGGAGGAGTTCATCGCTGGAGAAAACCAGTAAGGAGCACGCCCTGAAAGAAAACGAATACGGGGCGGCGGATATCCATATCCATAGTAGCGTGTGCGATGGTATGGCGAGTGTTCCTGAGATCCTCGAATTCGTGGCAGAGCAGGGCGATCTCGATGTCATTGCCATCACCGATCACGATGAAATTGCGGGCAGCTACCAGGCGAGGGAGCTCGCCGCAAAGCGCGGCTACCCTTTCGAAGTAGTGATCGGCATGGAGGTGAACACCCTTGAGGGGCACCTGCTGGCCTTCTTCATCGAGCGCCCGGTCCCCAGCCTCCAGCCCCTGGGAAACACCATCGAGGCAATCCATGCCCAGGGTGGCCTTTGTATCGTGCCTCATCCCATGAGCTGGCTGACAGAGAGCGCCACTCAGCAGAGCCTGGAGAAAATCGTCAACAGTAGTGAACCGGATCTCTATTTTGATGGCATCGAAACGATCAACTCCACCATTGTGGGGTGGATCTCCAATCGAAAGGCGCGGAGGTTTAATGAGAAATACAGGCTTGCTGAAACGGGGGGAAGCGATGCACACTTCCTGATCGCTGTAGGTAGCGGTCTCACCCTGTTTCCCGGCCGGAGTGCCGAGGAACTGAGAAGAAGCCTCTTAGAGCGAACCACCCTGGCACGCAATGGCACCAGAGTGAGGCTTAGCGACGTTGGATTGATTCAACTCATCAGGCAGCAGCGCAAGAGCGGAGGATTTTCTATTCGCAGGATGCTGAGAAGTTTTTTCGAGCAGTCTAAATGAAGATCGCTCTCGTTTCACCCTACGATTATGCTTACCCTGGAGGGGTTGTTATTCATATCTCCCACCTCTACCAGCAGTTCACCAGGATGGGGCACGATGTCAAGATCATCACCCCTTATTCTGGTAGCAGCGCCTCCCTTGATAGCCGGGACATCATCCCGATAGGTAGGCCTGTCCCCGTACCCTCAGGCGGCTCTATCGCCAGGGCCACCCTATCGCCGATGTTGTCCTCCCCGCTGAGGGCCATCCTAGAGCGGGAACGGTTTGATGTCATCCATCTCCATGAGCCACTGGGCTCCACCCTAACCCTTACTACGCTTCGCGTATCGAACACCATTAATGTAGGCACCTTTCACGCCTGCCACAGAACGCCCAGGGGATACCGAATAATGAGCCCCTTTGTCACGAGGTGGTTTAAAAAGCTCCATGGTAAGATCGCCGTTTCTAAACCGGCAATGGAGTTCATCAGTAAGCATTTCCCCGGCGAGTACACGATAATCCCCAACGGCATCGACCTAGAGCGCTTCTCCGCTGAGGTTCCCCCTATTGAAAGGTTCTGTGACGGGAAGTGGAACATCCTCTTCGTTGGTCGCCTGGAGAAGCGTAAAGGGCTGAGGTATTTGCTGGGTGCCTATAAAATGGTGAAGAGAGAGTTGCCCAACTCTCGGCTCATTGTGGTGGGAGCCGGGAGGCGCCAAGAATATGAAAAGCTGGTAAGGAAGGCGAACCTGGAGGATGTAGTCTTCACAGGATATGTACCTAATGAAGACCTCCCCATATATTATCATACGGCCGACCTTTTCTGCACCCCGGCTACCGGTGAGGAGAGCTTCGGCATCATTCTGCTGGAAGCCATGGCTGCGGCAAAGCCCATCGTGGCTTCAGCGATCGAGGGTTATGCTAGCGTGATGAGCCACGGCGTTGAAGGGCTAATGGTACCTCCCCAGGATGAGCAGGCTCTGGCCAACACCATTATTCACCTCCTTGGTGATGAACCCCTGCGCCGAGAGATGGGCGCAAGGGGAAGGCTAAAGGTGGAGGAATACAGTTGGCCGAATGTCGCCAGAAGGGTAAGCGAATACTATACGAGCTTGCGCAACGGCTCATAACCTTAAAAGGGCAACATCATAACGCCCCCTGGCGAAGGGCGCCAGGGATTTGACACATCTAGGGGGAGAAATGTGGCGACCCTCTGAAATTAGCACGAGGTCACATCGCCTTGCTGAGCCCGTAGGCCGGGTGCTGGCGAGGACGAGAGTACCGCCCAACTTCCTGACCTTTTTAGGCTTCTCGATCAACGTTGTCATAGCCTGGTTACTCTCCGACGGCCACTTCCTCCTCGGAGGCTTGTTAATTCCCCTTGCTGGGGCTTTCGACCTCCTCGATGGGGCGGTAGCCAGGGTCACCGGGAGGATCACCAGGTTCGGCGCTCTCCTAGATTCCACCCTGGACCGCTTATCCGAGGCGGTACTTCTCTTCGGGCTTCTGATCTTTTTTGCCAAGCAGAGTGCTACCCTAGAGAATGCTACCCTGGGGATGGTGCTCATCTTCGCCATCATCGTAGGCTCGATGCTCATTAGCTACATAAGGGCAAGGGCGGAGGGGATGGGACTGGATGCCGATGTGGGGATAATGAAGAGAACGGTGAGGATTCTCACCCTGGCCATAGGACTTATGGTGAGCCGACTTATGATGAGCCCAATCGAATATTTCCTCCTCTTCGTGGCCCTCTGGGGTCTGGCTATCCTCACTAACCTGACGGCGATGCAGCGCCTGTTCCATGTGTGGCGGCGAACCGGAAAGGAGCAGCCGGAATCGCCGGACAAGCCGGGGTAAGAGGCTATCGCATGCGGCGGGGGAAAGAGAGCACCACGAAGATAAAAAATGCCCCCAATAATGCCACCACAACGATGAG
>JAUWZB010000078.1 GCA_030615555.1 Dehalococcoidales bacterium | reverse complement strand
CTCAGGCGCCACGGTGGTCATCGCCGATGGCAGGGAGCAGGACATCCTACCAAGGCTTGTGAAGGGTGAGTCCATTGGCACCCTCTTCCCACCGGCGACCAGCAAGATGGAGAGCAGAAAGCGCTGGATGCTCGCCGGGCTAGCCATAAAGGGGAGGCTGGTGGTGGATAAGGGCGCGGTGGTGGCACTCAGGGAGTTGAATAAGAGCCTCTTGCCCGCAGGCATTAAAGCAGTGGATGGGGATTTTGAGCGCGGCGATGCGGTCGATATTGTTAGTGAGATGGGCAAGAGGGGCGAGAGGAGGGGGGAGAGCGAAAAAAGCGAAAAAATTGCCTGCGGCATATCGAACTATTCGTCCCGAGAGCTCGCCGTGATCAAGGGCGCTCGCTCCGACAGGATCGTGAGCCTTCTGGGCTATGGATACGGGGATGAGGTGGTGCACCGAAATAATCTGGTGGTTTTATAAGAGGGAAGAAATGCAGACCGCCATCGAGGAGCTGGAAAATAAAGGGAAAGCTGCCAAAGCAGCCTCGCGAAAGCTGGCTCACCTGCCCACCGAGGTGAAGAACAAGGCTCTTGTCAACATCGCCGAAAGCCTGATCTCGAGAGAGGGCGAAATCCTTGATGCCAATCGCCTCGACTGCGAGGAGGCGAAGGCCTCGGGGATGGATGAGGCGATGCTTGATCGCCTGATGCTCAACTCCAGCCGCCTTCAGGCGATGGCTCAGGATGGGCGCACCGTCGCCTCGCTTCCCGACCCCGTTGGCGAGACTTTCGATACACGGGTCCTCCCCAACGGCCTGCACATCGAGCGGAGGAGGGTACCGCTGGGGGTGATCGGCATCATATATGAGAGCCGCCCCAATGTCACCGTCGATATATCATCGCTGTGCCTCAAATCGGGTAATGCCGTCATCCTCCGCGGGGGAAAGGAGGCGCTGCGCTCCAATAGCGCACTGGCCAGGGTTATAAGGGAGGCAGCTCAAGCGGGCGGGGTACCCGGCAACGCTATCCAGTTCATCGAGTCCCCAGAGAGGGAATTAGTAAGCCGTATGCTGAAAATGAGCGAAAACATCGACCTCATCATCCCTCGCGGCGGCGAGCAGTTGGTGGCACTTGTTACCGAGAATGCCACCATGCCGGTGCTCGCCAGCGGCGTGGGCATCTGCCATACCTATGTCGATCGCGCCGCCGACCCGGATAAGGCGGTGGCGATTGCCTTCAATGCCAAGGTGCAGCGTCCTACCGTCTGTAACGCCCTGGATTGCCTGCTGGTGCATAGCGAAATCGCCGAGCGCTACCTGCCCATGATCGCCAGGGAGTGGGCCAAGGCCGGCGTGGAGATGCGCGGCGATGAGCGGGCGCTCAAGATACTTTCGAGCTTTAAGGTTACTCCAGCATCCGATTCCGATTGGGGAAAGGAGTTTCTCGCATTAATTGCGGCGATAAAGGTGGTGGACTCTCTGGATGAGGCGCTGGAGCATATCGTGCGCTACGGCTCAGGGCACTCCGAGGCTATCGTCACCGAGGACCATTCCGCTGCCACGCGCTTCCTGGAGGAGGTGGATGCCGCCTGCGTCTATGCCAACGCCAGCACCCGCTTCACCGATGGCGGGCAGTTTGGATTGGGAGCCGAGGTGGGCATCAGCACCCAGAAGTTTCACGCCCGCGGCCCCATGGGTCTAAAGGAACTCACCACCTACAAGTGGGTCATCATGGGGAGCGGCCAGGTCAGACCCTAATGCTTTACCTGAACCCTTGACCCCTGCGTAAAAAAGTGCTAAACTTTCTATACATAAAGTTAAATATTGATACGCGCAGGCGAATATGGCAGGCACTCAGCATAGCGGGAACCATTTTCGAATCTGGCTTCACCGGGTAGCTTTCGTAGCGCTACCTCTACTTGTCGCTTTGACAGTAATGGCAGTGAGTGGTTGTGCTCCTGAAGCAACAGGATCGCCGGGAACAGTCAAAGCGATAGATGAAACGGGAAAAGTCGTGGATATACTGCCCATAGTACCGGAACGCGACGGCGGTGCGAGGGTGATAGATTCGCTTGGCCTGTGGAGCCTCGAGAAATTGGGGTATTCGGATTTGACTTTTCCCTGCGAGGATCTCCCCGAAGCGATCTCAATTGAGTATACCCTTCCCGAAAACGCCTCCCAGGGTCCAGAAGATTGGTATGTCATCTACCTACACTTTTCCATCGAGTTCAGCGGCCAGTCCGATAATGGTAGCGCCTATTTGAGCGCAGCCACAAACAGCTACGCTTGTGCCCAAATCAAATTCGAGACCGAGAGGGAAAATGACTCCCTAATCGTTAACTGGATTACAGGATCGGAAAATCTGTTCAAAGGGGACACTAATCATTCCACTTCCTCCTTGAACATCGAGGACGTCCATTTTGCAAACTACCTCCCAATATCGGGGGTCGTGCCGGGTCAGAACTTCTTGACCTTCAAGCTGGAGCAATACGATGGGGCTAAAGTAAGCGGCCTGCGAATATTCGGTGACTCCGGCATAGCTTTGACTCTGCAGCCCGCACCGGGAGGGGAAAATCTCAGCGAGGGCTACCTCCCTTCGCCACCATTTATGGTTGCTAATCCTGAAAATGTCGATCCTGAATATCCAGCTGGGCCTAGAGTCGATCCTGAATATTCGGCTGGGCCCAGACCGGAAATACCGACGCTAACTGAAGAAGAAGAGGCCTGGGCAATAGAGACAGCGCTGAGCGATCCCAGGGTGCAGGAACTCGTAAGCGGCAAGGAGTACGTAATTGGCGCTATCGGTGTGGTGCACACAACCGAATTGGAGAAAACCGGGGCCGGGCTGCTTATATGTTTCGAGGAGCCTTGCTGGATCGAATATGACTGGCCTTATGAAGGTGGAACATTCCACCTGGGGCTTGATGTACTAACCTTAGCAATATCGATGGACTTCGAAGCGGGAGGAGTCGTAGCCATACGCCCACTGGAAAATAGCGTTGGAAGGTGATGAATTACTTAACCCTTCCTCCCCACCAGTGCGCGCGCCTCTTTTTCAATCCCCTCTGCGGTGAGCCCGTGCATCTGGAGGAGCTCCTCAGGCTTCCCCGATGGGGAGTAATAATTGTTTATCGCCAGGAAGGACATGGGCACCGGGCACTTTTTGGCCACCGCCTGAGAGACCGCACACCCCAATCCACCATGCTGAAGGTGTTCCTCCACGGTTAAGATAGCGCCCGTCTCCTCAGCTGCCTTCACAATGGCATTCTCATCAATGGGCTTGAGGGTGGGCATGTTGACCACGCGCAATTCGATGCCCTTCCGCGCCAGGGTGTCAGCAGCCTGAAGCGCCCTGTCCACCATGATGCCGATGGCGATAACCGTGGCATCCCCTCCCCCTCTCATGGTCACTGCCTTGCCCAGGACGAAACGATAATTATCGTTATAGACAAGCGGTGTTTTGGGGCGGGAGAGCCTGATATAGAAGGGGCCGTAGGTATTGGCTGCCGCCCTCACCGCCTGAGAGGTTTCGAGGGCATCGGCGGGGATGATCACCGTGAAACCGGGAAAGGAGCAGAAGAGCGACAGGTCTTCGATGGAATGATGGGAGAAGCCGTCCTCGCCCACGGTAATGCCGCCGTGGCTGGCCACGATCTTTACGTTTTGATGGGGCTGAGCAATGGACATCCGAACCTGATCATAGCAGCGGGTGGCGGCGAAAACAGCGAAGGAGCTGGCAAACACGGTCTTCCCTGAGGCGGCAAGCCCCGCGGCAATGCTCATCATGTCCTGCTCTGCGATGCCACAGTTGAAGAACCTGTCCGGGAACTCCCTGGCAAAGAGGCTGGTCATCGTGGAGTGGGAGAGGTCGGCATTGAGCACCACGATATTTTCGTTCTCCCTGCCCAGCTCCAAAAGGGTATTCCCGTAAGCCTCCCTGGTGGACATCTCCAGAGCCATTTTTACTCCAGCTCCTCGAGCGCCCGCTCCGCCTCCTCCGGTGTGGGAGCCATGCCGTGAAAGTCGAGGTTATTCTCCATGAAGCTGACCCCCTTTCCTTTAGTGGTGTGAGCGATGAGCGCTGTGGGCTTTCCCTTTATTGTTTTTGCCTTCTTAAGGGCAGCGATGATTTGAGCCAGGTCGTGCCCATCAACCTCGATGGTATGCCAGCCGAAGGAGCGCCACTTCTCGGGGAAAGGCTCGGTATCCATGACCTCGTAGGTCCAGCCATCGAGCTGCTGGCGGTTGCGGTCAATGATGGCCACCATGTTATCCAGCTTGAAGTGAGCGGCTGCCATCGCTGCCTCCCATACCTGCCCCTCGTCACACTCCCCATCCCCAAGGAGAACATACACCCGATAGTCTCGACCATCGAGGCGAGCGGCGAGGGCCATGCCAATGCCAAAGGATAACCCCTGCCCCAAAGCTCCCGCGGACATCTCTACCCCGGGAGTGGTGGTCATATCGGTATGACCCTGCATGCGACTGTCCAGTTCCCTCAGGGTCAAGAGCTCCGCAACGGGGAAGTAGCCTGTCTCCGCTAGAGCGGCGTAGAGAAGTGGCGCGGCGTGGCCCTTGCTTAACACAAATCGGTCGCGATCGGGCCAGCGAGGGTTTTGGGGGTCGTGACGCAACACA
>JAUWZB010000052.1 GCA_030615555.1 Dehalococcoidales bacterium | reverse complement strand
GAAAGCTGCGATGTTTTGCAGTTCGCAGTGTTTGTTTGCCGGGCACGTCTTGCATTCGATGGGATGTGACGCCAGCAGCAGCTCCAGGGCGGTGCGCTGAAGTCTCCGGATACGCGGCCCGTCGGTGTGGACGACCATACCCTCGGTTACTTCCTCGGTGCAGGCGGTGACCGACTCGGGCCTTCCCTCGATCTCGACAAAGCAGAGACGGCAGCCGGCATGCGGCCTGACGCCGCGAAGGGCGCACAGGTTGGGGATATAGATGCCCGCATCCAGGGCGGCGAGAAGGACTTTTTCGCCCTGCTTCGCCCGGATTGGGACACCGTTAATAGTTAGATTCACCATTTCCATTTTTATCAGGCGGTCTCGGTTCGGAAGGGGGTACCAGGCTCAGCGGCGAGAGCTTGATCACGGCGCTGTACTGGGGCGGGCAGGAATCGAGGCAACTGCCGCACTTAACGCACTTTTCCTGGTCGATGACCTTGATCCCCCGTTTGCCAGTGAAGATTGCATCTACGGGGCAGGTGCCGACGCAGGCATCGCAGGAGCGCTCGCACTTCTCAGGGAGGATGTAATAGGCGATGAGCTCCGGACACACCAGCGCAGGACAGCGCTGCTCAGCGATGTGAGCCTCATACTCCTCCCGAAAATATCGAAGGGTGGTCAGGATCGGGTTTGGCGCTGTCTTCCCCAAGCCGCAGAGCGCCCCTTCCTTGATATCAGCCGCTAGCTCCTGAAGGAGAGTGATGTCGCCGGGCTTGCCCTCGCCCCTGGTTATGTCCTCGAGTATATCCAGCATCTGCGCCGTCCCCAGGCGGCAGAAGGTGCATTTGCCGCATGATTCCCTGCGGGTGAAGTCGAGGAAGTAGCGCGCGGTATCGACCATACAGTTATCCTCGTCGAGGATAACCATCCCCCCAGACCCCATCATGGCTCCAGCCTCAGTGAGCGAGTCGAAGTCGATGGGTAGGTCTAACAGGCTCTCGGGGAGACAGCCGCCTGAGGGGCCTCCAATCTGCACCGCCTTGAATTTCCTGCCCCTGGGGATGCCGCCACCCACCTCAAAGATGATCTGGCGCAGCGTCGTGCCCATCGGAACTTCCACCAGGCCGGTGTTGAGCACCTTGCCCGCCAGGGCGAAAACGGCCGTTCCCCTGCAGGTCGGGGGGCCAATGCTGGCATACCACTCAGCACCGCGGCCGATGATGGGCGGCACGCTCGCTAGGGTCTTGACATTGTTGATCAGCGTCGGCTGGTCCCTCAGGCCTTCCGTAGCAGGGAACGGAGGGCGGTGCCGCGGCCAGCCTCGCCTGCCTTCAAGCGATGCGATTAGCGCAGTCTCTTCGCCGCAAACGAATGCCCCGGAGCCCCGCATAACCTCGAGCTCGAAGCTAAAGCCGCTACCCATGATGTCGTCACCGAAGAGCCCCAGCTCCTTGGCCTGCCTCAGGGCAGTCTCGACACGCGCCACCGCCAGTGGATACTCGATACGAACGTATATGTAGCCTTTGGCTGCGCCTATGGCATAGCTGGCGATGATCATGCCCTCAATGACTGAGTGCGGGTCGCTCTCCAGGATGACACGATCCATAAAAGCGCCTGGGTCGCCCTCATCGGCGTTGCAGATGACATACCTGGCGGTGCCCGGAGCATCGCGACATATCTGCCACTTCTCCCCGGTGGGGAAGCCGGCGCCGCCACGCCCCCTGAGGTCGGAGCGTTTGAGCTCCGCGATGACATGCTGCGGCGCCATCTCCAGAGCCTTGATCAGGGCCGCATAGCCGCCGCTCGCGATATACTGGTTAATATCTTCGGGGTCTATGTAGCCGCAGTGGCGCAGGAGGATGCGCTTTTCATATTGAAACCTTGGCTGGTCGAAAATGGTGGGGATGAGCTCGTTCTCCTCCAGGGCACCGAGGACGAACTCGAGGCAGGGGTCATCGCCGAGGATGTAATCGGAGATGAGCCGCGAGGCGATCCCCGGCGTCACATATCCATAGCAGATCGGGGGAAAGCCCGGCTTGGTAATGACCACGAGCGGCTCGGCATAGCAATAGCCCATGCACCCCACCTCGCT
This sequence comes from Dehalococcoidales bacterium, assembly GCA_030615555.1. GTDB lineage: Bacteria > Chloroflexota > Dehalococcoidia > E44-bin15 > E44-bin15 > JAUWZB01. Next base: position 4,144 of record JAUWZB010000052.1, on the reverse strand, counting down.
GAGGATGGCATCAATGTTTTTCTCCGCCAGTTCCTCCTTAATGGTGTTGAGGACCTCCAAGGCGCCGGCAGCCCGACCGCAGGTCGCGGTGCCAATGGTGATGCGCGGCTTGGGGCTATTTGAAAGAGCCTCCCACTGGGCGAGGGCTCGCTCCCGAATGTGTTCAAAGGTCTCTTGGTTAACTCGGCTCCTCTTCACCCTTATCCTTCTGTTTCTCCAGCTCGAAGGAGAGCAGAATTCCTTTGACCCTGGTGGGCGATACCTTGCCTTCAGCTTTGTCATTGACCACCGTCACCGGTGCCATGGCGCAACAGCCGACACAGGCGACCCGCTCCAGACTGAACTCGCGGTCTGCGGTCGTCTCTCCCACCTTGATGTCAAGCTCCCGCTGCCACGCCTCGAGAATTATCCTACCCCTCTTTGTCTGGCAGGCCGTGCCCAAGCACACCTTTATCTGATGCTTCCCCGGCGGCACGAGGCGAAACTGATTGTAGAAAGTGGCTACGGAGTAAACTTCACTCTCCGGAATATCCAGGAAATTGGCGAACTCAAGCATCGCCTCACGGGGCAGGTAGCCAAACTTAGCCTGGATGTCTTGTAAGAGGGTAATCAGCTTGCCCCGCTCTCTGGAGCGGGGCTCAAGGATTTCAAGGGTCTGCCGTTTTATTTCCTCCCCTTCAGCCATCCGTTCATTATACCAGTCCATAGCCTCACTGTTAAGCTCTTGACTACGGAACTTGATCTCGTCCAGAAAGATCGGTGACACCCCGATTATATCGGGAGGAATTCTACAAGGTGACTGAGAGCTCCTTTGATATCGCTGAACTAGGAGGTGAGCGATTAGAATGGGAACAGGTATATAAGCAATAAGACCACATCAAGCCTTCGGCTACCTGACTCCGCTTAAGTTTCTGGAGCAGTGGAAAGAAACTCAAAGAAAGGTGGCGATGTGTCACTAATCACCTGAACGAGCACAAAGTATTGCATTATGCTCAAAAGTGTGCTATTATCGCCAAAATGTTGGTGTCCCGATATTCGGGGCAATTGAGGGGAGGACTGGTTCTTTGTGGACGAAGATGAATTATTGTCTGTGGAGGAGATGACCAGAATCCTGAAGGTGAGTAGGCCCACCATTCAACGGTGGTGCCACGACCGGAAGCTCCCTGCGGCGAAGATCGGCAAAGCCTATCGCATCAGAAAAGAGGACCTGGACAGGTGGTACGAGGGGAAGCTTCTCGATGTAGTGAAGCGATAATTAAGCCTTGACAATCTATTAAACTCCACTTTCCCCAGTAAATGGGGGGGTGGTTGTATTTTGTTTATTCGTCCTAGTCGCTGCGCGACAAAAGGTCTGCCTCTACTTCCAAGGCTTTTGTTCAAAAAGAACATGGGTTCAGGGCGAGAAAGAGAAAGGGGGGTGAGATGCACCTAATTATCGATGGTTTTGGGGCCAATCGCCAGATGCTGGAGAGTGAAGAGCTGATCTACGATCTTTTGAACCACTACCCATCCCAGATCGGGATGACTAAAGTGGCACCGCCACAGGTTTTCCGATACGTCGGCTCAAAACCAGAGGATTGGGGGGTATCGGGCTTCGTGCTTATCGCGGAGAGCCATATCAGCATCCACACCTTCCCAGAAAGACGCTATATCAATATAGATATCTTCTCCTGCAAGGACTTTGACTCGGAGCAAGCGATCAGGGAGCTCAAGGACAGATTTGAACTCGCCGAGCTAAAGACTTACCTCCTCACCAGGGGTTTAGAATACTCCCATATGGAAACGGTGGGATTGAAAGCGATCTAGCTTATTTTCGTTCTAGTCGCTCCGTTACAAAAAACCGACCTCTAATTTCAAGGCGATTGTTCAAAAAGAACGTGGGTTAAGAGCGAAAAAAGTGAAAAAAAATGAAAAACCGATCACCCCTTTCCCCATATCCCAGGGATGCTCTGTCTCCGAACTGGTGCAACGGATGGCGGGGACATCCTTCCAGGCGAGAAACCTAGCACGCGGCGTGGCAATATGGTCCCAGATGCTCACGGGGGAGCGCACCATCCTCCTGGGACTCGCTGGCGCCATGATCCCGGCGGGGATGCGCCAGGTTATGGTCTACCTCATCGAGAATCGCCTCATCGACTGCCTGGTATCGACCGGCGCCAATCTCGTTCATGACCTTCACGAGAGTTTAGGAAGATTCCACTGGCAGGGCGATAGCTCTGCCGATGACCGGGAGCTGGCGAGCTCAAAAATCTATCGAATCTATGATACGCTCCTCTCAGAGGAGGAATTTGACAAGACTGAGCGGTTTGTCATCGATTTCTCCTCCTCTCTGGAGCAGGACCGAGCCTATACTACCAGGGAGTTTTTCTTTCTACTGGGCAAAGCGCTCTCGAGCCAGGGGAAGGAGGCAGGAATGCTCACCGCTGCGGCCAAAGCCAACCTCCCCATCTACTGCCCCGCCCCCGGGGATAGCGTCTTTGGCACGGCGCTCGCTGCGGCGCGGGTAAAAGGGGAAAGCCACCTCCTCTTCGATGTGATTAAAGATATTGTCGAGATGATCCAGATCGACTGCTCCGCCCCCGCCACGGGGGTGATCTTCATCGGCGGAGGAACGCCGAAGAATTTCATCCAGCAGGCGGAGCTTTGTGGCTATATCTTCGGCAAGGAGCTTAAGGGGCACGAATACGCCATCCAGATTACTACCGACTCCCCACAATGGGGAGGACTGAGTGGCTGCACCTTCGAGGAGGCCCGCTCATGGCGGAAGATCACCCCTGATGCGGCTACAGTTACCATAAACTCCGATGCCACCATCGCTCTCCCCATTATGGTAAGCGCCCTCAGCGAAAGCTCCGCCAAGCTTATCGAAAATAGAAAGAAGCCCTCCTTCGTCTTAGGAAAAGAATTAACCATCCGATGAACAGGGATTTTTTTTACCCCCGCCGAAACTTCGCGGCCCTCCCCCCCAAGTATGCCGACTTCGAAACATCGAAAGTGGTGATCCTCCCCATCCCCTACGACAGCACCACCGACTGGCGAAGCGGCTCCCGGGATGGCCCCATGGCAATCATCGATGCCTCCCAATACCTGGAGCTCTACGACCATGAGCTTGACCGGGAGAGCTACCTTGTGGGGATTCATACCCTGCCCGAGCTTCAGCCTTCCAAGAGGGGGCCGGAAGAGACCGTGTCGCGCGTCTATAAAGTAGCTAGTGAACTCCTTCAAAAAGAGAAGTTTGTGGTGATGCTCGGTGGGGAGCACTCGCTCACCGTCGGCATGGTGCGGGCCTTTAGGGAGCGGTTCGATGGCCTCTCGGTATTGCAACTGGACGCCCATGCCGATCTCCGAGATGAGTATGAGGATTCAAAATATAGCCATGCCTGTGTGATGAGGAGGGTGCTGGAGTGTTGCCCCATTGTTCAGGTGGGCATCCGCGCCCTGAGCCAGGAGGAGCACCGCTTCCTTACCCAAAATCATCTGCGCCCCTTTTTCGCTCAGGGCCTCCCGCTGGATGAAAAGGAAATCGTCTCCGCCCTCTCCGAGGATGTTTATATCACCATTGACCTTGATGTCCTCGATCCGTCGATTATGTCAGCGGTGAGCACCCCGGAGCCCGGGGGTATGAGCTGGCATGAAATATTGCGGATATTGCGGCGGGTGGCGGAGCAAAGACGCATCGTGGGCTGCGACCTAGTGGAGCTTTGCCCCAGAGAGGGGCCCTCATCCTGCGCCTTCCTCGCCGCAAAGCTAGCCTATAAGCTCATCGGTTTTTCGTCCTAGTCACTACGCTACACAAATCCAACCCCCGCTTTCAAAGTTTTTCGTGCTAGTCACTGAGAACGTGTGGTAAGGGCGAAAAATTCGTTCTAGTCGCTACGCTACAGAAAGCCTGCCCCCACTTTCAATGCCATCGTTCAAAACAGATCGATTGCACTAATCGACCGTTGATGTAATGTGAGGTTAGCTTTAAAGAACGTCGGTTAAGAGCGAAAAAATTGACACTTTTTCGTCCTAGACGGTCCTCTACAAGAAGCCGACCTCCAATTTCAAGGCGATTGTTTAGCAAAGCTCAATTGACACTAATTAACCGTTGATGTAATGTGAGGTTAGCTTTAAAGAACGCCGGTTAAGAGCGAAAAAAATG
>JAUWZB010000037.1 GCA_030615555.1 Dehalococcoidales bacterium | reverse complement strand
AATCGATACTTACCCCTGGCTCCCAGTCGCAGATCTCAGCCCAAATTGCCGCTATCTTCGCTTTATCCTCCCGCTCCCGGCGATCAAGCTCGAACTGGAGCAGCCTGTCCAGCATGTTAGCCATCGGGTCTCCGCCAAGCGGGGAGAAATTGCCAAAGAAAGGGCGATAGATGTCCAGGATCCAGGCCTCGTCGGCAACGAGATGGGAGAGGTAGCCGGCAATGAAAGATTTCGTCGTGGCATCCAATTTACGCCCCCTAGCAAGATCGGGATGAGCTTTGAAGATCAGACTTGACCCGCTCTCACAGTCTTTCTTATCTAAGTCGAAAAAGTGAGTTTCCATTCGAGAGGTGCCGGTAACGAGGTGCACATCGGGCGAGATGGCGCCCACAAGGTAGCCTCCCAGGTTTAGGTCTACTACGGGATGACGCAACAGCCCTGCCGCCTCTCTGGCAATGCTCAGGTGAAGATAAAGCAAAGGCATCTTTTCGCACCAGGCGCTTTTTCGACCTTTAGCATTCTTTGAGTCTCGGATGGGCCTCATTTTTCAATTTTTTGAGAAGCTTAACACGGCTTGGATGTCTCAGCTTCCACAATGCTTTCACTTCTATCTGCATTACACGCTGCCCTGTAACGCCCGCGCCCCCATCGGCTTTAGGGCATATTCGCCCTATCGCACGCGAGGTCATATGCGGTTCCCCGAAGTGACGCTCTATGACGAATCTCTCTTTCTCGCAGCGCGGAAAGAACTTGTTTGACTGGATCATCCTTTAGCTACTTGCCTGGCGCAGGGCTTCGACAATATAATTTATCCTTTCCCTTTTAAAGTCGGTCTCCGGAGGATTTTCATTGCCGATGAGGCATGCCGAGGACTCAAAAAGGGTATCGATAACCTTGAGGTTGTGCTTCGCTAAGGTTTCCCCTGTCTCGGTGTTTTCGATGAGCAGGTCAGCATCCTCTGGGAGAAAGGCCTCGCTCGCCCCCCAGGTAGGGATGATCTTACAGCGCGCCAGGTGATGATCCCGGGCATACTTATCGGCGATGTTCACATACTCCGAAGCCACCCTGATGGTGGGAAGAAGCCCCCCATTCACCAGGTCCCGTAATTCATGGGTATCACGAGCGGGCAAATCTTCGCTGACCACAGCAACCACGGTTACCTTCCCAAATCCCAGTTTCAAGATTTCCTTTACCGGGCTTGACGGGAAGCGATAGAGGTGGTCGTTGAGCCAATCCTCGCCGGTGATCGCCAGATCGAAGTTCTCATTTGCCACCTGGAGAGGCATATCCTGAGGCCTGATCACCTTAATCATCACTCCGGGTAAATCAATGGTCGGCCTGCGGGTGGCCTTTTCGCTCTCCCCACACTCCCCACCCTCACCCATTTCACCCGAGTACCCCCGGATGTTGAGCCCGGCTTTGTCAAGGAATTCAGCGGCCGCTTTCAACAGATGCCCATCGGGCAGGGCGAGTCGAATTTTTTCGCCCTGAGTCGCTTTTTCGAACATCCCGGCGGTAATGGCAGGCAAAGGCGTTTCCGCTTCAGTTTCCACCTCAAAGGGCTGCAAGTATGCCAGTAATTCGCTCAGATCAGCTTTTGCCAGGCCATTCCTATTAGCGATTAAGAAAGCCCTTGAGGTGAGAATCCTAGCTAGTGGAACCAGAGCATAGCTTGCAAAGTTGCCCACCGAGGTTTCGGCGATTATCGCCAGGTCGGCGCTCTCCGGGGGATAGATCTCACCAGCCCCCCATATGGGGAGAATGCTGAATCGCCTTAATCTCTGCCTGAGGGCGAAGGATTCCGCCAGGTTCTGATACTCGCTGACGATGCGCACCCGATCGAATCCATCGTTGATCTCCTCAACCGAGGAGACCCCGGCATGCCCGCTGGCGACCACATAAAGATCGCTCCTGCCATACCCCAGGTCCCTTACCCTCTCCAGGTCGCCGCTGGGGTATTTAACCAAAAACTCCTCCACCCAGTCCAGCCCGCAGATCCCCAACTCGTAGTTGCCAATAGCCACCTGAATGGGGATGTCCCGCTCCTGGAACACCTTGAGAAACAGGTCAGGGAATCTGGAGGATTTGAGGCGATAGGAGCGCGACTGCTCATCATACCCCGCAAGCCCGAGCCCTGCCCTCTCAAGCAAAGCCGCAGTATCCTTTAAGAGTCGCCCCTTCGGTAGGGCCAGCTTCACCCGGATTCCCCCATTATCTTCAGGATCTCCGCTTCAGAGGTTAATTCGCTCTTTCTCCCGGTAGCCTGATCGGTCAAGCGGAAGAGGCCCTCTCCTGACACCGAAAGAAGCCATCGATAGTCACCCACCGCTTTCTTTCCCTGGTCAAGCTCAACGAGGTAGCCCGCCTCCCTCAGGGAGCGCGCCACCTCAAAGCACACCTTCAACCCCTTCACATCGCTGTCCCGGGGCTGGACCAGAATCCTTGGGACAGGGCGCCCCTCCAGCTTCACGAGATCCATCAATTGATCCACATATAGCGCAAAACCCGATGCTGGAACCGGGGGGCCGCCCACCAATGGGATCAGGTCGTCGTATCTGCCCCCTCCCCCCACCCGCTCTTTGGAGACATAGAATTGAAACATAACCCCGGTATAGTATTCAAAACCCCTTCCTGAGGCAATATCGATCTGGTAAGGGCAATCCATGGTGCTAAGCAGTTCGGCAATGCTGCTCAGGTTGCTCAAGCTGGACTCAAACCTAGGCAGCGCTTTCCCAAGGAGGGCCCCGACATTCTCTAAAAAGCCAGGCGCGCTCCCCGTGACATCCAATAAAAGGGCTAGCGCCCTCTTCAGGTCAACATCCTCGGTTTTAATCTCGGCCAATGCCTTGATATTCCCCTCCAGAATTTGGTCGAATATCTGGGTTTGCTCCGCAGTCCCCAATCCCAGCTCCCCGATGAGCGCCTTAATCAAGCCGGCGTGGCATAGCTTCACCTCCAGGGGACCGATCCCCAGCTTTCCCAGCACCTCGGAGGCGAGAAGCATGAGCTCCACATCAGCGAGGGGCTGGCTAGTTCCGATGAGCTCAACACCGCACTGCCAGCGCTCCCTCCGCTCCTTTCCCGTTTCTTCAAATGTAAAGGTGTTTCCCACATAGGAAAGCCGGGTTATTTCGCCACCTGCGAGGTTTTCCAGGTAGAGTCTCGCGGTGGGGATGGTGCCCTCCGGCCTCAACACCACCCTCTCACCACTCCAGCCATCCCAGTCAAGGAAGGAATACACCCTGCCAAGCATGCTAGGGGTCAGCGTCCCGGTGGCCGTGAAAAGATGGAGATACTCTAAAGTTGGGGTTCTCACCTCATCATAGCCCCACTTTAACGAGCAGTCGCGAAACACCTTCTCGATCCGCCGAAACTTCGCCATGTCATCGGGAAGTAGATCACGCATCCCTTTACACTTGGGCACTTTCATTCCCATCACCTATTGCAAAGCTTAGATTATTCTACACTAATATGGTTCCGCCTTCAACAACGAGTACACTTGATTGCAAAAAGACCACCACCCAACTATAATGAATGGATAACCTTCGGTAGCATCGGGTATGAGAAAGCTTTGGCTTTTCCTTATAGCGCTTGGGCTATTCATCCTCTTAATACCTGGGGAGGCGAGCGCTACCACCCCGCAGGTCGATGTCCTTAGGGTCAAGGGGACGATCAACCCTGTCCTCGCTGGCTATATTGACCGCGGGATTGGGCTGGCTGAGGAGCATGGCGCCACCGCCTGCGTAATTGAAATGGATACGCCCGGGGGGCTGGATAGCGCGATGCGCGACATTGTGCAACGGATCCTGGAGGCCGATGTCCCCGTAGTGGTCTATGTGCCACCGGGGGGAAGGGCCGCCTCGGCGGGAGCCTTTATCACCCTGGCATCTCATGTAGCGGCGATGTCACCGGGAACGGCTATTGGCGCCGCTCACCCCGTGGCCCTTGGCGAGGAAGGGATGGATGAGACCATGGAGGAAAAGGTGGTCAACGACGCCGTGGCCTATATTAGAAGCATCGCCGAAATGAGAGGTCGCAATGCCGACTGGGCGGAGGCTGCGGTGAGGGAAAGCGCTTCGATAAGCGCTGAGGAGGCCCTGGAGCTGGGGGTCATCGACATCGTGGCCGATAATCTGAACGACCTGATCTCCCAGCTCAATGGAAGGCAGGTGACGCTCCTGAGCGGGGAGGTGGTCACCCTCCAGACCGAGGGTGCCGATATAAATTACATCGACATGGGGGCGATGGAGCGCTTTCTATTCACCATCGCCAACCCCAATATCGCCTACATCCTGCTGAGCCTGGGGATGCTCGGCATTATGCTAGAGCTGTTCAATCCCGGGACGATCTTCCCCGGAGTTGTCGGTGCCACCTGCCTTTTGCTTTCCTTCTACTCTTTAGGGATGCTCCCCGTTAACTATGCCGGGGTATTGCTCATCGTGCTCGCCTTTGGACTCTTTGTTGCGGAGGTTTTCATCACCAGTCACGGGTTGCTTGCCTTAGGGGGTATTGCTTCATTAACTGTGGGCTCGATGATCTTGATGAGCAGTCCATTATTTCAGATAAATCCTGGCCTCATCGCCGGGGTCGTGATCGTCGCCACTGTCTTTGTCGTCTTCGTCATCGGTGCCATCGTGCGCACCCATCGAAGACGACAGCAGACAGGACGTGAGGCGATGGTGGGCATAGTGGCGGTAGCCAGAACAACCCTTGACCCCACGGGAACCGTGTTTGTGCACGGGGAGCGCTGGGAGGCAACATTGGATGAAGGAAAGGTCGAGTCAGGAGAGGAGGTGGTGATAACCAAGGTCGAAGGCTTAAGACTAAGGGTAACCAAGAAAAAAATAGAAGGAGGTGAAGAGAGGTGACTATAGTGATTATTGCCATAGTGGCGGCAGTGGTACTCATCCTGCTGCCGGCGGCCATAAAGATCGTATTCCAGTATGAGGCTGGTGTGGTGTTTCGGCTGGGGCGATTGGAGAGAACGAGAGCGCCGGGGATACGCTTCATCATCCCCTTCATCGACCGCATGCGCAAGATAGACACCCGCGTGATCACCATGGACGTCCCCTCCCAGGAGGCGATCACCAGGGACAATGTAACGCTGAAGGTGAATGCGGTGGTCTACTTCAGGGTGATGCACCCGGAGGCTGCTGTGGTGGAGGTCTATGACTACAGGCTGGCCACCTACCAGATCGCTCAGACCACCTTAAGGAGCGTGCTGGGTCAATCAGAGCTTGACGAACTGCTAGCGCAGCGCGAGAAGATAAATCAAACGCTGCAACGGATCATCGATGAGCAGACGGAGCCCTGGGGGATCAAGGTGAGCGTGGTGGAGGTAAAGGACGTGGAGCTCCCCTCAACAATGCAGCGGGCGATGGCGGCGCAGGCTGAGGCGGAGAGAGAGCGGCGAGCGAAGATCATCCACGCTGAGGGCGAGTTCCAGGCTTCCCAGAAGCTGGCTGAGGCGGGCGCAATAATCGGCAAGGAGCCGACAACGCTGCAACTGCGCTACCTCCAGACCCTCACCGAGATCGCCACGGAGAAGACCAATACCCTGGTATTCCCCCTACCCCTGGACCTGCTCAGCGCCTTCCTAACCAACAAAAGGGCGAGCAGCGGGGAGAGATAAGCGAGTAACCTCAGCCAAGGGGCAGGCCGCATCCAGTGGCCTGCCCCTTGGCTAACAAGGCGTGGGCGGGTAGTAAAGTGAATCGGAGGGGAAATGACCCATTCCGAAGGATATGCTCGAAATATTTTGCGAGTGAATCTTTCTAATGGGAGTGCCACCAAGGTCCCGACCGATGATTATGAGGATCTCTTTCTGGGAGGAAGGGGGATCGCTGCAAAAATCTATTGGGATGAGGTCCCCCCGGGTATTGAAGCCTTCGATCCAGAGAATAGGCTCATATTCATAACGGGTCCTATTGCTGGCGTTCCCGGTTTCGCTGGCTCTCGATGGCAGGTTTGCGGAAAATCCCCTATTCACAATCAGTTTTCCTATTGCAATTTGGGCGGATCTTGGGGTGCTGAGCTTAAATTCGCCGGTTGTGATGGCCTGGTCGTTTACGGGAAGGCAGATAGGCCAGTCTATCTGTGGATCGATAATGACCGGGTGGAGATAAGAGAGGCAACCCATCTTGTGGGCAAGGGGGCGATTTATTGCCGGGAAAAGCTAAAGGAGGAACTTGGAAAATCCGTTCGGGTGGTGGCTGTGGGGCCAGCGGGTGACAGTATGGTGAGCTTTGCTAGCCTTGTGGCGGATAATGATGCTACTGGCTCAAGCGGGTTGGGTGCAGTAATGGGCTCCAAGAATCTAAAGGCCATTGCGGTAAGAGGAGGTAGGAGAAAGGTTGAGGTGGCCGACCCGGAGAGGGTTCGGAAACTAAGGGAACGGTTTCGTCTTGAAACGAAGGGGGGGCTTACATTGATATTGCCCTCAATAGTGAACCCAGGCAGGGCCAAGAAAGATGTTTGTTATGGCTGCAGCACTGGCTGCATGCGCTTAACCTATGAGGGGCAGAGTGGAGTAAAGGGGAAATTCATGTGCCAGTCTTCGATCTTCTATCAAGTTCGAGCACAACGCTACTACGGGGAGCTCAATGAGGTTCCCTTTGAGGCCACCAAGCTCTGCGATGATTACGGGGTCGATACCCAGGCCGTTGAGACCATGATCATGTGGCTATCCAGATGCTACCAAGCCAAGCTTTTAACTGATGAGCAGATCGGCATACCCCTTTCCAAGATCGGGAGCAAGGAGTTCATCGAGACGTTGCTCAGGAGAGTGTCCCACCGCGAGGGATTTGGCGATCTGCTGGCTAAAGGCACCCATAAAGCGGCGGAAGCCCTGGGAAGCAAGGCCCAGGAATTGATTACGGATTATATGACCAGAACTGGCTACAATTCCAACTACGGGGCCAGGTTATATATTGCCACCGGCCTCTTCTATGCGATGGAACCGAGGCAGCCCATTCAAATGCTTCATGAGATCAGTATGCTGAACATGATGTGGGCAATGCGAGCCGCAGGGATGGAGAACATCTATATTACCTCTGAGGTTATGCGGGCCATAGCGAACCGATTCTGGGGGGGTGAGATAGCTGCAGACTTTTCCACATATGAAGGAAAGGCCCTAGCCGCGGCCAAGATTCAGGACCGTCAGTATGCCAAGGAATGCCTCGTTCTGTGTGATTTTTGCTGGCCAATTATCCATAGCGGGCTCTCTGAAGACCATGTTGGTGACCCTACTCTGGAAAGTCAGGTTTGTGCGGCAGTAACGGGAAGGGATCTAGATGAGCAGGGCCTATATAAAATTGGGGAGAGGGTCTTCAACCTGCAGCGGGCCATTCTCGCTAGGGAAGGACACAAAGGAAGAGATCATGATTCTCTTGAGGAGTTCAATTTCACCGTCCCGTTGAAGGGCGACTTTGGCAACCCGAATTGCATGGTTCCTGGCAAAGATGGCGAAGTTTTTTCCAGAAAGGGGATGGTTGTGGAACGGGAGAAATTTGAGAAGATGAAGGATGAATATTACCAAATCCGAGGTTGGGATGTC
>JAUWZB010000011.1 GCA_030615555.1 Dehalococcoidales bacterium | reverse complement strand
GATCCGCACCGCTGATTTTGCCAACTCGCTGCGGGGCGGCACTATCGCCATAGCTTCTGCCCTGGATGCCATCAACGCGGGGACGGCCAAGAGCATCATGGTGGCCGCTGCCGATACTCGCATGCCGGCACCGGGTGGCTTTTTCGAGGGGGTCTATGGTGACGCCGCCGCCGCTCTTCTCCTGGGAAAAGGTGATGTCATTGCCAACATTGAAGGCAGCTATTCCATCTCCGACGAGTTCTCCGGTGAGTGGCGTGCCGATGGTGATACCTTTGTTCGCTCCTGGGAGGACAGAATGGCCCTCGATGAAGGCTACTCCGCTATTCTTCCCGAGGCGATGTCCGGGCTGATGAACAAGTATAATCTTACGGCAAAGGATTTGGCTAAGGTCGTGATTAGTTCCCCTATCGATATAAGAAGGCATGGCAGGGCAGCAACGAGCCTCGGCTTTGACGCGGCACAGGTTCAGGAGCCCTTTTTCATGACGGTGGGCAATACGGGCACGGCGCTGGCGATGATGATGCTGGTCGCTGCCTTGGAAGAGGCCAAGCCAGGGGACAAGATCCTCTTTGCCAATTATGGGAATGGGGCTGACGCTTTCCTTATCGAGGTTACTAAGGCTATTGAAAAGGCCCGGGACCGGCGGGGCATCAAGGGTCACTTAGCATCGAAGCGGATGCTCACCAATTATGCCACCTACCTGCGCTGGCGTGGCTTGGTCACCGTGGAGCGCGCCCGGCGGCCGGAGATACCCTTCACCTCACTAACAGCGCTAAAGCGGAGTCGCAAGGAAGTCCTGGGCCTCTACGGAAAAAAATGCAAGCGCTGTGGCACGCCACAATACCAGCCGCCCTTTGGCGTGGGTGGCATGACGCCCACCAGGGTATGTGTCATCTGTCAGGCCAAGGATGAATTTGAAGATTACCGATTCGCCGACAAGAAGGCAACTCTCTTCACCTTCTCCCTTGACCAGCTCGCCGACGTTGTTGACCCACCGGGCACCGCCGTCTTTGTAGACTTTGAAGGTGGAGGCCGCGGGTGGTTTGATCTCACCGATCGCGACCCTGAGCAAGTGAAGGTGGGCATGCCTGTGGAGATGACCTTCAGGCAGATGTACTTCGATCGCGGGATCCATAACTACTATTGGAAAGCACGACCAGTAAGAGGGTAACTGAAAGGGTAGCATGGGGACAGAAGATATTAAAGAGCGAAAAGAAGGAGGATGAAATGGCAGAGAGCATAAAGGATAAGGTGGCCATAATCGGCATGGGCTGCACCAAGTTCGGTGAGCTCTGGGATAAGAGCGCCGGCGACCTGATGGTTGACGCCGCCTATGAGGCCTACGAGGATGCTGGGATCGAGCCTTCGGATATCGATGCAGCGTGGGTGGGAAACTGGCAGGAGGTTTCCGGAATGGCCGGGCTGGGCCTGAGTGGCCCCCTGAGGCTCCAGTACAAGCCGGTGACCAGGGTAGAGAATATGTGCGCCACCGGCACCGATGCGCTCCGCAACGCTTCCTATGCCGTGGTCGCTGGCGTATATGACATCGCCCTGGCGGTGGGCGCTGAGAAGTTAAAGGACATGGGCTTCGCCGGCCTTATTTCCACCGCTCCGGGAGGAACCACGGGTACGGGAGGTGTGGGAACCACCGCGCCGGGCATCTTTGCCATGCTGGCCACGAGGTATTTTGATCGTTATGGCCTTAGCCCAGAGGAGGGTAAAAGGATGCTGGCACATGTTTCGGTGAAGAGCCATCATAATGGTGCCCTACACCCCAAAGCCCATTACCGGAGGGAGCTTACCATTGAGCAAGTGATGAACGCCCCGATAATTGCCTGGCCTCTGGGCCTTTTCGATTGCTGCGGCGTGAGCGATGGCGGGGCAGCCGCTATTGTGGTGCGCGCCGCGGACGCCAAGAAATTTAGGGCTGACCCGGTCTACATTAAGTCACTACAGATGTGCGTTGGCCCTGCCGAAGGTCAGATGAGGACAGATTATGACTTCACCCATGTGGAGGAAACCTATCGTGCCGGGATAGCGGCCTATGCGGAGGCTGGAGTAAAGAACCCACGCCAGGAGATCAGCATGGCCGAGGTCCATGACTGCTTCTCCATTACTGAGGCCACGATTATGGAGGACCTGCAGTTCAGCCCTAGGGGAAAGGTGAGAGAGGATATCGAGAGCGGCTTCTTCGATCTCGATGGCGGGCTGCCGGTGCAACCCGATGGTGGTCTCAAGTGCTTTGGCCACCCTGTCGGTGCCAGTGGGCTGAGGATGATCTATGAGATGTATAAGCAGCTTCAGGGAAAGGCTGGCCCCCGGCAAATAAAGAACATCAACCTGGGGCTGACCCATAACATGGGTGCGATGCCCCCGGGGTGCACCGTCGCCATTGCCATCGTAGGGCTGTGACAGGGATCATAGCGTAGCGCAGGAGCGCTACGCTATCCTTGCCTAACCGACCCAGACATTCAGGCAACAAGACGCCAAGTTATGGCACCGGTTAGTGGTGTCTTTTTGAATCAAGAACGCCGCAACGCGATCTTATGCCTTGCCGATCCGATATACCTTGGTGCTACAGTTTGGGCAGACACCTCGAGTTGCGGGGCGCTTGTTCTTCATTATTATCGACTGCGGGTTCCTGATCTCCACCTTTTTCCGGCACTTCATACAGTAGGCCTGCATTTCGCCTCCTTTACAATTTTGACAAGAGACTATCACGTAGATGCTCATCTGTCAATAGGTTTGGAACAAAATTCTCTGATTTCCTTTTTTTCGCCATTTACCAGTAGGCGCTAGTTTGAGTAGAATTAGTGGCGGGGAGAGTATACGGATGCTCGGGGAGGATGAGAGAAAGGAAGCTGGGTTCAACATGGGGATCGTTCGTCAGCAATCAAGTGCCGGCAATATATGCCAACATTGTGGCAAGGAGTCACCCCTCATTTCTCAAGCCCTGGGGCTGTGCCTGGATTGTATTCGAGGGGATTTTGCCCGGGTTCTCCCCTTGATTGAGAAAGCTCACGGTGTGGCAAGAAGGCCCTTTAACCTCCCTGAGCAGCCTCCCAGGGGCGTAGTGGGGCTGGAGTGTCACATATGCGCCAATGAATGCCGCATTCCCCCGGATGGCAGGGGCTACTGTGGACTGCGCACCAACCGGGGAAATAAGCGCGGCGGTGCCAGCGCACGGAAGGGCAATGTCAGTTGGTATTACGATCCTCTGCCCACCAACTGCGTAGCCGATTGGGTCTGTCCGGGTGGCACTGGGGCTGGTTACCCCCGCTTTGCCTATTCTCGAGGAGCGGAATATGGCTACAAAAACCTGGCTGTTTTCTATCAGGCCTGCTCCTTTGATTGCCTGTTCTGCCAGAACTGGCACTATCGCTCCTTGGCCACGGGGGAGAGCAGGGTTGATGCCGCTGAGCTGGCGGAAGCGGTTGATGAGCATACCGCTTGTATATGTTTCTTTGGCGGTGATCCGACACCGCAATTACCTCATGCAATTCGCGCCTCCCGGCTGGCTCTGGAAAGTAACAAAGGCAGGATTCTGCGCATCTGCTGGGAGAGCAATGGCGCGATGCACCCTGCGTTATTGAGACAGGCGGCGGAGCTTTCTTTTCACTCCGGTGGTTGTATCAAGTTTGACCTCAAGGCCTGGAGCGAGGAACTGCACATTGCCCTCTGCAGCGTAAGCAATAAACGAACCCGGGAAAACTTCGCGCTCTTGGCCGGTTATGCGCGTAACAGGCCCATGCCGCCCTTTTTAGTAGCCAGCACTTTACTCATTCCAGGATATATCGATAAGGAGGAAATCTCTAGAATTGCTGCCTTTATTTGCTCCTTCAGCCCTGACATTCCTTATGCTCTCCTTGCCTTTCATCCCCAATTTATGATGAAGGATTTACCGCCTACTTCCGAACGCCATGCCCGGGAATGCCTGGCAGCGGCGAAGATGCAAGGACTCAGGAATGTGAGGTTGGGCAATATCCACCTGCTCAGTGATTATTATTGATGAGCATCAACTAGTGGCAATTCCTGGAATGTTTCCTCGGTAGCCAGTCTCTTTCTTGGTCGATAATATGGTTTACTTGCCATCCCTGTTTCTCTAACTCGGTGCTGATAAAACGGCGATGGCAACGCCAGGGGAAGCGCTCGGCACAAACGATCGCTACCCTCCTTTCCCCAGCTACTTTCGCCAGCTCCTTCACACCCTCCCGGAACTCAGGTGTCGTGGTGAAGGTCTGGTAACCTCCTCGACGATAGCCACCCAGCTCTTCTCCCATATAGATATAGTCAATGCCTGCCTCACGCAATAATCTCGCCAGCCATTCCCTGGAGAAGTGCTCAAACCTGCTGGAGGGAAATCTCCTCACATCGACCACTACCGCCACGCCGTGGCTGGTGAGTAGCTCGATAAACTCCCCCGGGGAGCGGGTACTGGTGCCCAGGGTATAAATGAGCTTACTCCCCTCGGCAGTCATCACTACTCCCCTTCATCAGGCGGTCAAAGGCTAGGGCATCACGGTACATGTTAATGTTATTGAAGAGGACATAGGTATCTTTGTCCCCTGCCTTATCCAGAAGATACTCCAGTTCTTCTGCGGAATAGCGGTGGCGGTAACGAGGCCCGCCGTGTAAGCGGAAGTACTGACGCTCTCCGGATAATGGCATGCTCACAAATGGGTCGACACAGTGAATGAGCCCTAAGTCAGCGCACAGGTCTTTAATTGTCTGCTCATGCCATTCCCCCCGCGGTTCCCAGGCGAAGAGAAACTCTGTGCTTTGGACAAATTGAAAGAATCTAATCATATTGTCGATATGCTGATTATTCTCTCCGAAAGAGGGAGGGCCCTGGAAGACGATCACCCGAGCACCAAGTGCCAGGGAGAACCTCTTGGTTTCCTCCCACGCCTGGTGCACCTCATCGCTGGGCCTAAAAAAGCCGTAGCACTCTTCCTTCCCTGGAGGAATCTTCACCCCCGTTTTGCGATAGGTAGGGCTTACCGGTGGATGGGTGATGAGCTGCCAAGCCTTTACACTGAACTCGAAGTTGGGTGGGGCCTCGTTGCGCCATCCCAGAGCAGTTTCCAGTTTCGGCATCTTATAGAAGGTCTGCTGGACCTCCACCAGCTTGAACTGGCTGAAGTAATCTTTCCTCTTACAGGGGAAACCGCAGCAACCAACCCTGACCAGGGGTAATCTTTCAGCCATCGCCACTATATACTTTTGGCCCACGCCACAGCGTTTAAAAAAATGCGGAAGCCATCCCCATATTCCTTCCAGGGCTCTCTTGTCCACCTGGGGTGCTGGGACCAGCGGACAAAACGTTCCGGATGTGGCATTAGGGCAAAAATATGACCAGAAGCATCACATATGCCGGCTATATTATCTATTGAGCCATTTGGATTATAAGGATAGCCGGCTTGAATGTTTCCCGTCTCGTCAGCGTAATATAGGGCGACATTTAATATTCCAGGTTCAGCCACCGCCACCTTCCCCTCCCCGTGGGCCACCGGGAGATACATCGTGCTTATCCCGCGGGTGAATATGCAGGGGCTTGTCTCATTGACGCGGAGATAGACCCAGCGGCACTCAAACCTGCCCGAATCATTGCCTGCCAGGGTTAATGGCGGTGATAATTCGGGTAAAATCCCCGCTTTCACCAGGACCTGAAAACCATTGCAAATCCCTAAAATGAGCCTTCCGTCCGCAACAAACCTTCGAATCTCCTCTCCCAGCTTCAGCCTTAGTTCATTTGCCAGGATTTTCCCGGCTGAGATATCATCGCCATAGGTAAAACCACCGGGGATGACCATTATTTGGTAATCGGAAAGGAGCTTCTCCCGGCGGAGGAGTTCATTTACATGTGCCGCGTCCACCTGTGATCCGGCTTGTGCGAAGGCAAACGCGGTTTCCCGATCACAGTTTGTCCCCGGGGCGCGCAATATCAGTGTCTTCGCCTTGGCCATTGCATCCTACCAGCGAAGAGGCTTCTGCCAGGCCTCTTTGAGTTCCGCAAGCGGAGCGGAAAGCACCTGCTCTCCACTGAGGCCATAAACTTCGAGCCTTTTATCGTTTCTGACCTCACCGATGGCAGTGAAATCGACCCCAGCCATTTTTTCGAACTTTTCGAAGCGTTGCTTATCTTCTGGTGCAACTTCCACTAGAAATCGGGTGTTCGATTCAGAGAAGAGAACGAAATCATCTCGATTTATCGGTTCGCCCAGCGGGACTTTCGCCAGATGAATTACCATGCCAAGCCCCCCGGCGAAGGCCATCTCGGCGGCCGCTATCCCAAGGCCGCCCTCGCTCAGGTCATGGCACGCCCTGACCAGGCTTTTCGCAGTGGCGGCACTAAGGGCATCCATCAGCCTCTTCCCCTTCTTGGGGTCCACCCTGGGCACATTATTGCCTACATAGCCATGAGTACCGTAGTAGTGCGAGCCACCCAACTCATTATATGTCGTGCCGATAATGTAGATCAGGTCGCCTTCCTGCTTGCAGTCCATAGAAACCGCTCGCTCTACATGCTCCATCACTGCCACTGCAGAGATGAGGAGCGTAGGTGGAATACATATGCTCTCTTTCTCAGTCTCATACTCGTTATAGAGGCTGTCCTTGCCGGAGATGAAGGGGGTCTCATAGGCAAGCGCCATATCGTAGCAGGCTTGCGCCGCGCGCACCAAGCCGCCCAGTCTATCAGGCTTTTCTGGATTGCCCCAGCAAAAGTTATCTAAGAGCGCCACCCTTCGAAGGCTGCCGCCCACGGCGACTACCTGCCGCAATGCCTCGTCTATGGCAGAGGCGGCCATCCAGTAGGGATCGATGTCCCCGTATTTAGGATTGATGCCATTGGAGACGATGATCCCCATATATGAATCAGGTATCGGTTTGATAATGGCGGCATCGCCGGGCCCGTCATTGTTTACTCCTACTAGTGGCTTGAGAACGTTGCCACCTTGCACCTCATGGTCGTATTGGCGGATTACCCATTCCTTGCTGCAAACATTCCACGAGCCCAGGATTCGTAGTAGCTCCTCCCGCAGGTCAGGTGGTTCTGGAAAGTCCGGTTCAGCATGCTGCGGTGGCTCCCAAACCGCCTCTCTCTCCAGTTGGGGCAACCCGTGATGCAGGAATTCCATATCAAGGTCGCCAACGAGATTGCCCTCATAGAAAAGCTGAAGCCGGCGGTTATCTGTGAACTCGCCGATGACTGTCGCTTCCACATCCTCGCTCGCAAAAAGCTCAATCAACTGGTCTACAGTGCCTGGCGGGGCAGCCAGTACCATCCGCTCCTGGGATTCAGAGAGCCATATCTCAGTATAGGAGAGCCCTGAATACTTCAAAGGTACCTGTTCCAAATATACGCGCACCCCGGTCTCTTCGCCCATTTCTCCTACTGCGGAGGAAAGCCCTCCCCCGCCGCAGTCGGTAATCCTTCGGTATAGGCCCTGGTCACGGGCTTTAAGGAGGACATCGATGAGCTTTTTCTCCATAATGGGATTGCCGATCTGAACGGAGGTGGAAGAAATTACCTCGGAATCTTTGGTAAGTTCTCCCGAGGCGAAGGTAACCCCGTGGATCCCGTCACGTCCGGTGTTACCGCCCACGAGGACGACCAGATCCCCCGGTTGTTGCTGGCCTCTCTGGCTCATGCTCTTCGGTAACAGTCCTACCGTGCCGCAGAAAACCAGGGGATTCCCCACATATCGCTCGTCAAAGAGGATGGCTCCATTGAGTGTGGGAATCCCAAGGCGGTTCGCATAGTCGGCGACCCCGGCGCGGACCCCTTTGAAAATGCGGCGGGGATGTAGCACACCCTGGGGGAGCCTCTCGTAAGGGAAATCGGGCGGGCCAAAGCAGAACACATCGGTGTTCAGGACGGGTTTTGATCCCAGCCCCGTGCCCAGGGGGTCACGGATGACACCGCCGATCCCCGTTGCCGCCCCGCCATAGGGCTCCACCGCCGAGGGGTGATTGTGCGTCTCCACCTTGAAGCAAATCGCGTAGCGGCCATCGAAATCTATTACCCCGGCGTTGTCCCGAAAAACCGAGAGACACCAAGGCTTTTCCAGTTCCTCGGTGACCCTCATGATCGTGCTCTTAAGCAGATTATCGATAGTGAGCTGGCCTAGCTTGATCTTACCCTTGAAGGTCTTGTGCACACAGTGCTCGGACCAGGTTTGCGCCAGGGTTTCCAGTTCAACATCCGTGGGATTGCGGCCTAACCTGGAGAAATAACCCTGGATCTGCTTCATCTCGCTCAAATTCAACCAGAGCCTGTTTTTACTCAGCTCCATTAAGCCGGCATCTTCCATGGGCAACAGATCGATTGTTTCCAGAGAGAAATTATATGTGGCCGATGGTAGGGAGACCACTTCCCGCTTCGTGACCATATGCTGGATCACACTATTAACCAGCAGCTTGTCACAGATAGTTTGAAGCGCCTCTGCCGAGAGCTCACCCCATAAAAAGTATCTTTTGGCCGTTCTTACGGAGTCAACTGTGGCGATGCCAAGGTCGCGGATTCCCTTCCTCACGCTTTCCTCCACAGGGTCCATCACGCCAGGATTGTAAGCGACCTCGATGACATGGGCGTGCTCATCCTGGGAAGGGGGCGCTTCTCTGTAGGAATACTCTTCAACTACGGGATCGGCCAGTAGTTCCTGACAGATTCTGCCCACCTCAGCTTCGGCTAGCGTTCCCTCCAGCAGGTATATGTCGCTGACCCTGGCCTGTTTTACCGTGGTGATTCCAAGGTCGTGGATATCCTTTTGCAACGCCTCTCCCCGGGGGTCGGGAAAACCGGCCTTTACGGAGACCTCGATCCAAAACAAGGGATTCTCCTTCCTATAGGCTCGGATTGTATCTGAGCCTATGATACATCAACCAATGGAGCCAGGCAACAATCTTGTTCATTGCCACAAAAGCACATGTATGCGCGTCACAAAGTGACTAGTATGCTTTTTGTGGTTAGGGGGGAGTTGATACGACCCAAGTAGATCCCATGACCATCAAAGACTTGGGTAGGTGGGAAAGTTTGGAAATGGTGCAGTGATATACTCGCTCTGTCAGCTTTAATGATAGCCTGAAGTTCTATAAGGCGCCACTGGGGTGAGGAGCTGCCACTGGCTAATCGCGCTTAAGCTCTCTCCACAGTTGGGGAAAGCCGATTTACTCCTTCAGCTTTGTGTATTCGGCGTAGAGCTTCAAGTGCGGTGAGATTGCCTCGCTTGGCAATTTCCTTCCACACACAATCCTGAAGCGGGTTTACGGCACATTGAGTACCGTTCTCTGGAGATTTTTTACAAGGCTTATACTTTGTTCTTCCAGGGCACTCAGCTAACGGACATATCCCGCCCGTATATGTGACCACGCACTGCCCACATCCTCTGCAGATGCTGCGTGCTACAATATCATCTTTCTGTGTGAATACTGCGCACCCTACTGAGTCTAGCACTGCTAACACGGGGACACCAGGGCCACAAAGAATGGCCGATTTAACGCCTGAAGCACAACTAACTATAACAAGAGCATCACTTCTCGATATAGCCCTTGGGTCTTTCGCTAGAGTTAGTCTCATCAGGTCCTCCACACAACAACCATAGAGAACGTCGGTAAAAACTACTTCTTTGCCCCACTCCCTCAGAAGACCCTGTAAGACCTCAATCCCCACAGTGCCACCGGTACCACACCCTTTAGCGCAAGCGTCACAACTTATGATAGAAATCCTCTTTGCATTCTTCAAGGAATATTCAATCTCATCTTTTGATTTCCATACGGTCTTAAGCATTGTCTTCCTCCTCTCCAAATCCGCCTGGCTGGGCTATGCAGGTATTATAGCACTATCAGGCTTCGCTGGGCAGCGTTAAGAAAAGAGACTAGCAGGCCTAAAGTGACCTGCTAGTCTGCCCCTGAGTACCTTGCCCCATGAGGGTTTAACCCCCTAGTTTCTTTCCTAACTCTGCTCCTTTACCAGGGGTCATCTCGACTATGGGGAACCTTTGTAGAGTTGCACCTGCAACTATCTGTGGGATGCTAGCTTCGAGCATTGCCTCCTCTTTCTCACACTCACTAATGGCAATGCCTACTATCGTATTTGGTGGAGTATTAGGGAAAGGCTGTTGGCTCAGAATCCCATACGAGGCTATCAACTTTATACCCTTGGGAGGATTTGACCACAGCTTATTTCCAGCTTCTGTTATCTGCGTCACCTTATCCACGGGCATCGTCTGGATTGTCAGAAACTTCATCTTAGTCCTCCTTTTTCAGTTTTGTGCCTGGGGGGCAGGCATCCAGCGGCAAGCGGTATTATATCACAACCGAGCATTAAAACGGAGTACTGCTGTACAGCCTTGGAGAGGGCTGGGCATCGGGTGACATTGAACATTTCGTCAGAATGTGTGGAGCATTAGGGACTAGGCCTGTAATGGTATACGCGAACAGGTGTGCGTGCAGAATGTAATTACAAAGTTGGAAAGTGTAATCACGATATCACGATAAGGTTTAGTCCAGTTCATTGCTACCCGTCGACTGTGAAAGGCAGAAATTGATTAAAATTCCCCCGCTACCCCTTGACAAACCCGAAAATCGTGCTATAATAGCAAACGGTAACCTATTGCCATTACCTACAAGAAGGCGCTGCCAACCTTCAGCGGTAGAGGTAATGACTACTTTCAGGGGGCATGCAATATGGAAGAAGTGAAGATCATACCTTGCCTGGATGTAAAGGATGGGAGGGTAGTCAAGGGCGTAAACTTCGTTAACCTGAGGGATGCTCGTGACCCGGTGGAGGCAGCGGAGGCCTATTGCCGGGAAGGAGCAGATGAGCTCGTTTTCCTCGATATCTTTGCTACCGTGGAAAATAGAAAGACAAGATTGGAGTGGGTCAAGAAGGTCTGTGATGTGGTTACTGTTCCCTTTGCCGTAGGCGGTGGCATTGGAACTATTGAAGATATGCAGGAACTTTTCGACCTTGGTGTGGATAAGATCTCGATCAATACCGCCGCAGTCAAAAATCGCGAACTTGTAAGGGAAGCAGCTGAGAAATTCGGCAAGGGTAAACTCGTTGTTGCCATCGATGGGAAGAAAAATCCTCAAGGGAGCGGCCTTCCCCGGCTGGAGGTAGTGATAAAAAGTGGCACTGAGGGAACAGGGCTTGATATTGTGGAATGGGCGAAAAAGGTAGAGGAGCTGGGGGCAGGTGAGATCCTGCTCACCAGCAAGGATGCTGACGGGACAAAGGAAGGTTATGACCTGGAGATGACAAGAGCAGTTGCCGAAGCAGTAGATATTCCGGTTATTGCTTCAGGCGGCGCTGGTAAACTAGAGCACCTCTATGAAGCGGTAGTTTTGGGCAAAGCCTCTGCTGTTCTTGCGGCCTCTATTTTCCACTTCGGAGAGATTTCCATTTCTCAAGCAAAAAGATACTTGCAGGAAAAAGGGATACCGGTGAGAACTTAGCAGCAGTTTCCATATTCGCTCTTCGCTAAACACTTTTTATAAAGATACGCTTTCTTAAGAAGTGAGGCTGGGAAAGTAACGCATCTGTATAGTACGAAAAAATGATTGGGTATGAGCGGCACGAGGTAGAGAGGAAAGTAATCACCATCCTCAAGATACTAAGCGAGTCCCCGGAGCCTCTGGGGGCTCGGGTGATTGCTCAGCGACTGAAGGACTACGGCGTCGATCTTGGGGAGCGGGCGGTAAGGTACCACCTCAAGATCATGGACGAAAGGGGTCTTACCCGGCTGATCGGAAGAGACGGGAGGTTAATCACCGAGCCAGGGATCGAAGAGCTGAAGAGCGCCCTGGTTGGTGACAAGGTTGGCTTTGTCATCAGCAAGATCGAGCTATTGGCCATCCAAACCACCTTCGACTGGGAGAAGCACCGCGGTCAGGTCCCTGCCAATGTTTCCTTTTTCCCGAAAGAACAATTTATCAAAGCCTTGGGGGCAATGAGGGATGCCTTCGAAGCGGGAATCTGTGTCAGCGACTTAGTGGCGGTAGCTCATGAGGGTGAAAGGCTAGCTGGAGTAACCGTGCCTGAAGGCAAGATTGGCTTTGCCACTGTATGTAGCATCATCATCAACGGGGCGTTGCTTAAAGCGGGCATCCCGATGGATTCGAAATTCGGTGGGCTGCTCCAGATAAGGAATCACGAACCTTTCCGATTTGTCGAACTCATCGAGTATGCCGGTTCTTCACTAGATCCCTCGGAGATATTCATCACCAGTAGAATGACCAGTGTCGGGGAAGTAGCCAGCAGAGGTGAAGGGAAGGTGCTGGCCAACTTTCGGGAGATACCGGCTTTATGCCGGCCTGTTGCCGAAACAGTCATCTACGGTTTAAGGGAAGCCGGGCTTGGCGGACTGCTGGTGATGGGAGATACGAGTCAGTCGGTGGGCGAAGTCCCGGTGGAACTGAACAAGATTGGCATCATAATTTTAGGCGGCCTCAACCCAGTGGCCGCCGCTGTGGAAGCTGGCATCGAGGCCGAAAACACGGCGATGAGCGGCGTCATTGACTACCGAGACCTGGTAAGTTTCCGGAAGCTATAGAGGGGAATGTCCCCAGAAACACAAAGGAGGTAATCGATGTCTTTAAGCAAGCCGAATGCGAGTGCGGCCACGGTAACCACTACGAGGGTAACGCCTTCGCCTATTTCCGGGCTATGCGTCAACTGTGTCGACGGCTGTCCGGGCTACTGCGAGGTGGGGAAATCCGCCCTTCGAGGAAGGGAGATTATCTACCCTCAGCCCTTCGGGAAGGTCATTGCCGGGGCGGAGAAGGACTATCCCGTCGATTTCTCTCACTTCAACATCCAGGGGACATGTGTGGGGGCGGTGGGTATTGAGGCAGACCCGGATAAAGCCATCTTCCCTGCTGTCGACCTCGCCACCGAGATCGGCGCCGAGGGGAGAAGGATCCAGATGAGGGTTCCTTTCTTCACCGGCGCGCTGGGCTCCACCGAGATAGCCAGGGTGAATTGGGAGGGCACTGCTATCGCTATAGCGATATGTGGCGCGGTGCTTGTCTGTGGCGAGAATGTTTGTGCCATGGATCACGATGCCGAGATTAAAAATGGAAAAGTCGTAAAATCCCCTGAGCTTGAGAGGAGGGTGAAAATATACAAGGACTGGTATGAAGGCTACGGGACGATGCTCGTTCAGGCGAATGTGGAGGATACCCGTCTTGGTGTCCCCGAGTATGCGGTAGAGAAACTCGGCGTTGAGGGTATGGAGATAAAGTGGGGACAGGGCGCCAAATCTATCGGCGGGGAGGTCAAGCTGCCCACCCTGGAGAGGGCCCTGGAGCTTAAGCGAAGAGGATATCTGGTTAATCCCGACCCCGAAAATCCTGTGGTTCTAGAGGTTTATAAAGCGGGGGGGATAGCGGAATTCGAGAGACATTCCCGCCTGGGGATGGTGGATGAAGAGTCCTTCCTGAAGGAAGTGGAGAGGCTGAGGAGCATAGGCGCCAAGTATGTTACCCTTAAAACAGGTGCCTATAGGCCGGCCGATTTAGCTCGTGCTGTAAAGTTCGCCTCAGAGGCCAAGATAGACCTCCTCACCGTGGACGGCGCTGGCGGCGGCACCGGAATGAGCCCGTGGCGCATGATGAATGAGTGGGGGATCCCCACCGTTTATCTCGAGAGCCTCCTCTATAAATTCCTTAAGAGGCTCGATGAAAAGGGGGAATTTATCCCCAGCTGCGCCATGGCTGGTGGGATTGCACTTGAAGACCAGATTTTCAAGGCCATAGCCCTGGGGGCGCCCTATACGAAGGCGGTATGTATGGGTCGGGCGACCCTTACCGCCGCTATGGTGGGGAAGACACAAGGGCAGCTCATGGAAGAGAAATATGGCGAAGGTAAGGGATACCAGGAAGCCCTGCTTCGCACCTTCGTCGGGGCGGCTGCGCTCAAAGAAAAATATGGCGATGATTTCGAGAGGATACCCCCGGCGGCAATAGCTGTCTATACCTATTATGATCGGCTGGCTACGGGCTTGAGGCAGCTTATGGCAGGAGCCCGTAAATTTGCCCTTAATTTCGTGAGCAGGGACGATCTGATGGCTCTGACGCGAGAGGCGGCGGATGTCTCAGGGATACCTTATGTGATGGAAGCGGATATGGAAGAGGCGGAAGAGATATTAGGATAAAGGAGGAGAGATGCTGAAGTCGATATGCCCCCAATATTGCCCGGCACCCTTCTGCCTGACGGCATGCCCTGCGGGCGCAATCACCCTTGCAGTCAAGGGCAAAAATGA
>JAUWZB010000089.1 GCA_030615555.1 Dehalococcoidales bacterium | reverse complement strand
TTCCCTTACAATTTGACAGCACTTATAATTCTATGGTATGCTAGGTTATCTGGTTCAAAGTTTGTTATTCCCAACCTGTGTGGTTCCTCGCGAATTCCCTAGGCCATGGATGACCAAGCTGAGACCAAGTCGTAAAGAAAGGAGGTCATCCATGGATTACGTGGACAAGACCCTCGAGTGCTCGGACTGCGGCGCAAGTTTCACTTTTAGTGCTGGCGAGCAGGAGCTATTCGCTACCAGGGGCTTCACCAATGAGCCCAAGCGTTGCCCTGAATGCCGGGCTACCAGGAAGCAACAGCGCGATGGGGATGGCTACGGCGATCAGCGGCGGAGGGAAATGTATCCTGCTGTATGTGCCTCATGTGGCAAGGACACGCAGGTGCCTTTCCAGCCCCGGCAGGACCGACCCGTGTACTGCAGCGAGTGCTACTCCAAGGTCAGGCTCGAGACCCGCATTTAAGGAGAGCGAAACAAAGGGAGAGGGTGCAGTGATGCGCCCTCTCCCTTTTATATAGGTAGCAGGTATTGACAAATGGCAAAGATTGTTCCATTATTTGGCGCATCCGAGGAGGGGATGTGCTATGGAGGAGAGCGCTCAAGTAACCAAAAAGGCTTCGAAATTTAAAAATCTGAGGCGATTCAATGCAGTCATGGCCGTGTTCCATCTCGGTCAGGCGATCGCCATCTTCGTCTTAAGCAGCGATTTCTCGGTGCCGGTAACCACCTCTTTCCTGACGTGGCGGCCGGCAACCGAGACCCTCGAGACTTCAACTGAAACCCTGATTGATATTCCTCTGGGTCCTCTGGTCGGTGTGTTCCTGTTGATATCGGCACTGGCGCATACTATCATGGCGTCGCCGCGATTTTTCCCGTGGTATGTGCGCAATCTCACGAGGAAGATCAATTATCTCAGGTGGTACGAATATGCGCTCAGCGCATCGCTGATGGTAGTTATCATCGCCATGCTGAGCGGGGTGTACGGCGCCCCCAGCCTGCTCCTTCTCTTCACACTTACCGCCACCATGAACCTCTTTGGCCTGATGATGGAGCTGCACAATCAAAGGACCGAGAAGACAAGCTGGACGCCTTACATTTTCGGTTGCATTGCGGGCATAGTTCCGTGGGTTGTCATCGCCTGGTATTTCTTCGGGGCGCTTTCCAGTGCCACCGAGACAATTCCAACGTTCGTCTACTTTATTCTCGGCTCGCTCTTTATCTTCTTCTTCAGCTTCGCCCTGAACATGCTCTTGCAGTATAAGAAGGTTTGGAAGTGGAAAGATTACCTGTACGGCGAGCGGATGTACATGATCCTGAGCCTGGTATCCAAATCTGTGCTTGCCTGGCAGGTGTTCGGGGGCACATTAGCCAGGTAAAAATAAGTCTAAATAGGCAAGATTACCTATACCCCACCCTCTACCGCACTGTCAACCCTTTTTCGCACTCCCCACACCCCCTCCGTTCAGGGCTTGCTTTGATAAATGGTGCTGGTTTATAATTGCCCCAGTCTTTTACAGAAGGAGCGTTATATGCCGCCCTATGCTTTTTTCAATGGAAAGTTCGTTCCCCTCTCCGAGGCTAAGATCGGGATCATGACCCACGCCTTCAACTACGGCACCGCCTGCTTTGAGGGGATCCGGGGCAACTGGGATGAGGAGCTGGGTCAGATGTATCTCTTTCGCGTCTCAGACCACTACCGCAGGCTGCTTGAGAGTTGCCGCGTGCTCCAGATCGAAATCCCCCACACCATCGACGAGCTCTTAGGGCTCACCGTGGAGCTGGTCCAGCGGTGCGGCTATCGTGAGGACACCTACGTTCGTCCCCTAGCCTACAAGAGTTCCGAACAGGTGGGGGTGAGGCTTCACAACCTGGAGTCCAGTTTCCTTCTCTTCGCCGTACCCTTCGGCCCGTACCTTGATATCACCAAGGGGGCAAAATGCTGCGTCTCCTCATGGCGGCGCATCGACGACAGCATGATCCCGCCGCGGGCCAAGATCAACGGGCTCTATGTGAACAGCGCCCTGGCAAAGACAGAGGCCTTTGAAAAAGGATTCGATGAGGCGATACTGCTCACCCATGACGGGCACGTCTCCGAGGGGAGCGGTGAGAATATCTTCCTGGTAATCGATGGCCAGCTTGTTACGCCATCAAGCTCCGATAACATCCTCATCGGGATCACCCGCGACACGGTGATCACGCTGGCGCAGCAGGAACTGGGCATCGAGACCATCGAGCGGTCTATCGACCGCGGTGAGCTTTACACCGCTGAGGAATGCTTCCTTACCGGCACCGCCGCCCATATTACCCCGGTCATTGAGATCGACCACCGCAAGGTGGGACGCGGAGAGGTGGGCGAGATAACTAAGAAACTTCAGGCCCTATACTTTGATGCGATCCTGGGCAAAAACAAGAAATACCTCGATTGGTGTACCCCTGCCTACAAGCTGGTCAAGGCATAAACCCCATCTTGTTGGTTATCCTGTGTTACCCTGCCACCTTCCCTCTGAGATTACCTCATCGCTTTACCGTTAACGAGACCAGCATAAAGTGGTAAAATATCGCTACTAACGTTCCCTGGAGGCGGAAGAAGTGGGGAAAATTATCGAGGTGGCGCATGGGTGAGGCTAACTACCCATTGACGGGAACCCCGTTTCTCCGTAAGATATACCTTGGATGACGATGCATGCTGAGGTAGTTTCCCCGGAGGCAGCATGACTACCATACCATTGGTCATCGGCACGATAGCTATAGGCTACCTCCTCGGCAGTATCCCCACTGCCTACATCGTGATGCGCCTTTTCCGAAAGCAGGACCTTCGTGAGTTGGGCACCGGCAACGTCACCGCTACCGCCGTCATCATCCACGGAGGGAAACTGCCCGGTATCCTGTCCCTTCTCGGCGAGATACTCAAGACTTTCCTCTGTCTCTTTATCGCCTACCTTCTGGTTGGCGAGCTATGGGCTTATCTATTAATACTTGTCTCCGCTTCAGTAGGCCAAATCTGGAGCATCTGGCTAGGGGGAGCCGGGGGCAGGGGACAGACTATCTTTGTTACCGGCTTTCTGGTCCTGTGCCCGGTTCCCTTTTTGCTGGCGGGCCTATGTTTCCTTCTCGCTTTCTTCACTACCAAGCGTCTCAGCCTGGGCAATCAAATCTTCCACCTCGTTACCCCGTTAATGTTGATGCTGGCTAACCTGTTCAACCCGGCGCTATTTGGCCTCGGGCAGCATTCCTGGGGTTATGCCATCACCGGCGCGGCGCTTTGTGCATTTTTCTTCGTAAAGCACCGGACGGTCACCGATGATATAATACAGTCGCAAGCGTGGGGAACATATAGTCGTTAAAGAAAATGTGGTATTTATATCAGGCCATAATCACCTTCTGCCTTGCCATATTTATGGTCAATCTCATCCTGAATCTGAGGGCGCTCCACCGGCTGGGCAAAGAAAAGGGGGAATTGCCTGAGCCCCTGCCCCCCATCTCGATTCTTATCCCCGCCCGAGATGAGGAATCGGATATAGTCACCTGTCTGGATTCCCTGAGGGGGCAG
Organism: Dehalococcoidales bacterium; assembly: GCA_030615555.1. Taxonomy (GTDB): domain Bacteria; phylum Chloroflexota; class Dehalococcoidia; order E44-bin15; family E44-bin15; genus JAUWZB01. The sequence goes on along the minus strand of JAUWZB010000089.1, from coordinate 603 downwards.
GATTACCCCAACTACGAGATCATAGTCCTGGACGATAACTCCAGCGACAACACGGCTGCTGTGGTGGAGGAGATAGCCGCTGCGGACCCCAGGGTGAGGCTGCTGCGCGGGAAGCCCCTACCACAGGGGTGGGCGGGGAAGCCCTTCGCCTGCCACCAGCTTGCCGCTGAGGCCAGTGGCTCTTGGTTGCTCTTTACCGACGCCGACACTATTCATGCACCGGAGATGCTGCGCAGCGCTCTGGCTTATGCCTCAAGTAACAGGCTGACCCTGCTCTCTGGTTTCCCTCTGCAACATACCGTTTCCTTCTTTCAGAGAGTCGTTATCCCCATCATGTACTTCATCCTTCTCATTTGGCTCCCTTTATGGTGGCTCCAGGGCTCCCGCAAGCCCAAGCCTGGGATCGCCATTGGGCAGTTCCTTTTCCTTTCTGCCCCAGACTACCGTGAGATAGGCGGGCACGAGGCTGTAAAATCACGCATACTGGAGGATGTCTGGATGGGGTTCGAGATAGCGCGTCACGGCAAGCGGCAGGCGGTTGTTGACCTTTCCCAGGTGGTTTCCTGCCGCATGTACGAGGGGACGGGCGACCTGTGGGAGGGC
>JAUWZB010000001.1 GCA_030615555.1 Dehalococcoidales bacterium | reverse complement strand
AGGTCCTCAATAGTGACAGAATCGAGCTTTCGGCCCAGCTCCTCGGTGACCACTGTGCCCCCGGTGAGGATGGCCATATCCTCGAGCATCGCCTTCCGGCGATCGCCGAAGCCCGGCGCCTTGACCGTCAGGCAATTAATGACGCCCCTCAGCTTATTGACCACCAGTGTTGCCAGCGCCTCACCATCTACATCCTCAGCGATGATCACCAGGTTCTTGGCCACCTGAAGTATCCGCTCCAGGGCGGGCAGCAGGTCTGAGACTGCGGAGATCTTCTTATCGGTGATCAGGATATAGGGGTCCTCGATCGCCGCTTCCATCCTATCCGGGTTGGTGATGAAGTAGGGGGAGATATAGCCGCGGTCGATCTGCATCCCCTCAACATACTCCGTCTCAAACTTTATCCCCTTCCCTTCCTCAACGGTGACTACCCCATCCTTGCCTACTTTCTCCATGACCTCAGCGATGAGATTTCCGATCTCCTCATCGGCTGCTGAGATGGACGCCACCTGGGATACCTGCTCCTTGGTGGTCACCGGGGTTGATAGCCTCTTCAGTTCCTCTAGAACAGCGGCTGTGGCCTTCTCAATGCCCTTCTTTATCGCCATGGGGTTGGCCCCGGCAGCAACATTCTTCATCCCCTCATGAACCATCGCCTGGGCCAGCAGGGTGGCTGTGGTGGTACCATCGCCAGCGACATCATTGGTCTTGGTGGCCACCTCCTTGATCAACTGCGCGCCGATGTTCTCGTAGGGGTCCTCCAGCTCGATCTCCTTGGCGATGGTGACACCATCGTTGGTGATCGTTGGCGGCCCAAACTTTTTCTCCAGCACCACATTCCGTCCCTTCGGTCCAAGGGTGATCTTTACCGCATTGGCAAGGGCATCCATACCAATCTTGAGATGTCGCCTTGCATCCTCATTATAAGCTAGCTGTTTCGCCATTTTCCCTCCTTATTAGCTGAACTTAGCCAGGATATCGCTCTCCCGCAGGATCAAAACCTCTTCATCGTTCTGCTTGATCTCAGTGCCGGCATACTTGGAGTAGATCACCTTGTCGCCCTTTTTCACCTCCATGGGGACTCGCTTGCCCTCCTCATCTGACCTCCCTGGGCCCACGGCGATGACCACGCCCCGCTGCGGCTTCTCCTTTGCGGTATCGGGCAATATAATGCCCCCCTTGGTTACCTCTTCCTCGCCTGTTGGCCGCACCACCACCCGGTCTCCTAACGGCTGTAACTTAATTGCCACGCTTAACCTCCTATTAGCAGTCTCACCATGAGAGTGCTAATTATACTAACCTAGATTGCTTAATGCCGCAAGTGAGTAAACAGCCTTTTATAGCCAATTTCGGGCACTAAAACATGCTTATATGCCCTTTTGCTCCGCATAACTTCTTTGAAGATTGCTATAGCTCACTCAAACGCCTTTTGGCATCGGGGCTTTATCCCAGCCTGAGGTTGGGCGCTATATCGAGATCCCAGCCTGAGCACGTGCCCGCGGTGAGGCGAAAGTAGCCACAGGAGGCGATCATGGCGGCGTTATCGGTGCACAGGATGGGGCTGGGGGTGAGCACGGGGATGGGGGAGCGCGCGGCCATCCTCTGGCGAAGGAGGCGGTTCGAGGCAACGCCGCCACCGAGGAGGATATGGTGAGCGCCCAGCCGCTTCGCTGCGGACACCGTTTTGGTGACCAAAACATCGACCACCGCCTCCTGAAAGCTGGCGGCGATAGCGGCTTTTTCGTTCTCCCCGCCCTCTTCGCCCTTTTCTGCCGCAAGGTGGAGCACCGCAGTCTTCAATCCACTGAAGCTGAAGTCGTCGGTATCTTTGAGCCAGGCGCGGGGCAGGCGGTAGCGCGCGCTATTGGCATCGCGGGAGGCCTGCTCTATGGCGGGACCGCCGGGGTAGCCCAGCCCCAGGATCCGGGCCACCTTATCGAAGGCTTCGCCAGCGGCATCATCCCTGGTTCTCCCCAGGGGTTGATAGTCGCCATGCCCCCTCATCAGGAGGAGGTCGCTGTGTCCCCCGGAGACGATGAGGCAGAGCGCGGGGAGATCCGGGGCGCTTCCCTCAAGCCAGTTGGCATAGATGTGTCCCTCCAGGTGGTTTATGCCCAGTAGAGGGAGACCCTGGGCCAGGGCGATGGCCTTGGCGATGTTCACCCCGACAAGGAGGGAGCCGGCGAGCCCTGGCCCGATGGTAACCGCGATCGCGTCCAGGTCGCTCCAGTGGGTTTGGGCCTGAGCCATCGCCTCTTGGATGATGGGGATGGCAGCGAGCAAATGCTGGCGTGAGGCCACCTCCGGGACGATGCCGCCATAGCGGGAATGGAGGTCCACCTGGGAGGCGATGACATTGGATAGGATCTCCTGGCCATCTTGCACCACGGCGGCCGCTGTTTCATCGCAGGAGGTTTCGATGCCGAGAATTTTCATTCTTCGCTCTTTCGCCCTAGGGCAATATAGCAAATGTTCTGCTCAATGTAAATCGCTTTTTTGAACAAGGGGCTTTCTTATACCACCGCGTAAAATTCGAAAAAGTGAAAGAAGCAGGGTTTCAAGACCGCAGCGGCCAGTACGAAAAATTTTGACAGGGGAAGGAGCCAATGATATGATGAGAGTAGGGAGTCAGAAAGAGTAAAAAGGGAGGGATCCTGCCGTGTTAAGTAGTACTAGTATTCTATACCTAGTGCTTCTTTTTATTTGCCTGGTTGTCTCCGCCTTCTTCTCCAGCGCGGAGACTGCCTTTGTCTCGTTGCCCAAGACGCGGGTGCGGCATCTGGTAGACACCGGGGTGAGTGGTGCAAAGCGGGTGGCGAGGATCACGGAGCAGCCGGAGAGGCTACTGGCGACGGTGCTGCTGTGCAACAACTTCGTTAATGTAGCTGCTGCCGCCCTGGGCACTGCGGTTGCGCTATCCATCTGGGAGGGCGATATTGGGGTGCTGGTGGCCACCATCGTGGTGACGATACTGCTTTTGATCTTCGCTGAGGTGACCCCTAAAACCTTCGCCATCAGATACCCAGAGAGACTGGCTTTGCTCTATGTCTACCCCCTGGAGGCGATCACCATGATTGTCTACCCGATGGCGGCCGGATTAGGCTGGCTAGGCTCGGCGCTTGCCGGGGGGAGGGCTCGGGTGACGCAGTCGCTGGTGAGTGAGGAGGAGATCCGCAGCATGATCTCTATGGGGCGTGAGGAGGGCACAGTGGAGGAGGCTGAGGCTGAGATGTTGCATAATGTGTTTGAGTTCGGCGATCGCAGCGTCCGCGAGGTGATGACGCCTCGACCTGAGGTAGCCTGGATCGAGGAGGGGACTAAGTTAGCTGACTTCCTCGCCAGCTACGCCGAATCCCCTCATACCCGCTTCCCTGTCTATCGGGATAGTATCGACAACGTGATCGGCATCCTGTCGATAAAGGATGTGCTCATGGCTCAGGCTAAGGGTTCGTTGGATAAAAAGGGCGTGATCGATGAGCTAGTGCGTCCGGTTCATTTTGTTCCGGAGACGAAACGCATCGCCCAGCTTTTCGCGGAGATGCAGTCCCAGGGCTATCACATAGTGGTAGTCGTTGACGAGTATGGTGTCACCAGTGGTATTGTGACCATGGAGCAACTGGTGGGCGAGATCGTGGGTCGCCTGGGGGATGAACTGATCAGTGAAGCGAGGGATTTTGAGTTTATCGATGAACAAACGGTTCAAATCGATGGCAGCATGCGGGTGGAGGATGCTAATGAAGAGCTGGGTTTAGGGCTGCCCCAAGGCGATTATGACACGGTAGCCGGTTTTGTGCTTAACTTCCTCGGTGATATCCCGAAGGAAGGGGAGCAGTTGCGGTATAACGGCTTGAAGCTTGTGGTCATAGAGATGCGCGGGCTGAAGATCGAGAAGATCCTGGTGACCAAGGAGTGATATGCAGCGGCTGCGCATCACCTTTTCCCGGGGTGAGGAGGTTAAGTATCTCTCTCATCTCGATTTGATGAGGTTGTGGGAGCGGGCACTACGGCGTGCCGGCATCCCGCTAGCCTACTCCCAGGGATTCAGCCCGCACCCCAGAATCTCCATTGCGGCGCCCCTGCCCATCGGGGTGACGAGCGATGCTGAGCTGATGGACATCCTGCTCCAGAAGAGGGTCTCCCCCTATTTTTTTATCAAGACGGTGGGTGAGCAGTTGCCCCGCGGCATTGGCATCGTAGGGGTGGCGCAAGTGGCGCTGCCGCTTTCCTCGCTGCAATCGCAGGTCAGGCAGGCGGAATACCGGGTCGAATTGGCGACCGATAAGCGGGCGCAGGAGGTGGAGGAGGCACTTCGTTCCTTCATGGCGAAAAATCAGTTGCCCTGGCAGCATCGGAGGGACAGCGAGGTGCGCCACTACGACCTTCGCTCTCTGGTGGATCGGCTCTGGCTCATCGGGTGGCAGGAATCTAGGTGCACCCTGGGGATGCGCCTGCGCACCGACAGCACCGCTACAGGGAGGGCGGAGCAGGTAACTTTGGCCCTGGGTTACCCCGATCCCCCGAGGTCGATCCACCGCACCAAGTTGATCTTGGCGGGCAGGTAGCATGGCGGCGCTCGATTTTTTCGAACTTTTCGAACTGGGCCGCGCCAATACGAGGAAGGGGCAAGATGAGGCTTATTCTAGTGAGACATGGTGAAACGAGGTGGAACCGGGAGAACCGCGTTCTGGGGCAAACCGAGATCGCGCTAAACAAAACTGGGCGCAAACAAGCGGCGCGATTGGCCCGGGCACTCAAGGATGAAAATGTGTCTGCTATCTACTCCAGCCCCCTGAGGCGCGCCCGGGAGACGGCTGATGAGATCGCGCGCGGTCACGGGCTGGAGGTGGTGACCGATGATGCCCTCAAGGAGGTCGATGCCGGGGAGCTGGACGGGCTCACCTATGAGGAGATCACGGAGCGCTACGGCGATTTTTTGGAGGAGTGGATGAAGGATAACCCTTCTTTAAGGATGCCCGGAGGGGAGTCCATGACCGAGCTTCAGGAAAGGACCTGGCCTGTGGTGGAGAGAATAGTCAGGGAGCACCCTGAAGGGGTGGTTATCTTGGTCGGTCATAGCTTAGCCACCTTGAGCATTATCTCAAGGGTATTGGGAATGAGCCTTTCCAATTTTAGAAGGTTGCGGCTAAGTGTTGGCTCGATAAGCATCCTCAACTTTGGGGAGCGTGGTACCTCCCTGGTGCTGTTTAATGATACTTGCCATTTGGAAGGCGGTGGTTGAGCGATGGAGGATTTGAAGCAAAGGGTGCTTCAGTTCATCCAAAAAGAGGGCCTGATCCAAGGCGGAAGGGGCCTGGGGGGTGGGGAGAACGAAAAAAGCGAAAAAATCCTGTTGGTTGGTGTTTCCGGCGGCCCTGACTCGGTCTGCCTACTGCATATTCTCGATCAGCTTAAAGAGTCCCTGGGGGTGAGCCTTCATGTGGCGCACCTTAACCATATGCTGAGGGGCGCCTCCGCTGATGCCGATGCTCGCTATGTCGCCGAATTAGCCCAGCGCCTGGGCATCCCGGCGACTGTGGAGAAGGGGGATGTCGCATCTTATCGAAAGGAGCGTCGGATCTCCCTGGAAGAGGCGGCACGGGAGGTGCGCTACGATTTTTTCTCCCAGGTGGCAGAGTCCATCGGGGCAGGGCGTATCGCCTTGGGGCATACTCAGGACGACCAGGTGGAGACCATCCTGATGCACCTGGTGCGCGGCACCGGTCTGGCGGGACTGAGGGGGATGGGGCCAATTACCACCTGGCGCTCGCTGAAACGCGGCGCCTTATTGGTGGTGAGGCCGCTTCTTGAGGTCGCCAGGAAGGAGACCGAGGAATACTGCCGCGCCTATAATCTTAGACCCAGGAGCGATTTTTCGAACTACTCGCTCGATTACAGCAGAAATCGTGTTCGCCATGAGCTTATCCCCCTTCTTCAAAGTTATAACAAGAGGGTTGGCGCTGCCCTGATGCGTACCGCGCGCGCCGCTGCCGATGACCTCTCCTTCCTTGAGGAAAGGGTCTCCCTGGTGTGGGATCGGGTGGTCAGCGAGCAGCCCAATGGCCTCCTGCTCAATACTAAAGAATTGTTATCGCTGCACCCGGCGCTCCAGCGGCACCTGCTGCGTCGGGTCTTGGGCGAGGTTTTGGGAGACCTCGTCAATATCCAGTCTATTCACATCGAAAAGATGGTGGAGGCCCTGTCAAAGCCAGCGGGCAGGAGGCTTTCTCTGCCCAGGGGACTCGTTTTTTATGTAGGCTATAACACATGCCTGGTGACCAAAGGTGCCCTTGATACATGCCCTTTCCCCCCTTTAGAGGGGGAGCATCGGCTAAATGTGCCTGGGGATACGGCGCTTCCCGGGTGGCGGGTGAGGGTAAGGATTATCCCGCCCGGGGGACGGGCTGAGGGCTTCAGGGCATGTCTCGACCTTGATGAGGCCGGAGCTGATTTGGTGGTGCGATCTCGCGGGGCTGGCGAGCGCTTTCAGCCATTGGGCATGGGTGAGCCGAAGAGGCTTCAGGACTTCATGGTCGATGCCAAGATCCCCCGCTCCTGGCGTGACTGCGTGCCCCTGGTTTGCTCCCCTGAGGGCATCCTCTGGGTGGTAGGCTGGCGCATCGCGGAGCGGGTGAGGGTCACCGATAGCACAAAACAGGTTTTGCGGTTAGAGTTTGAGAGGCTTTAATCCCCAATATGGGGCAGCCTATGAGTTGCTCTTCGAGCCTCTTTTTGCCGGAGCAATCAGTCTTTTAGCAAAAATCCCGGGCATTTTGCCCGGGATTGGGGGATAAGACGGCGTTGCGTTATAACTGGCGTCCCTGGAGGGATTCGAACCCACGCCCCACTCTCTTGACTGACCTTCTGACCACTCTGGTGAGCCTTCTCAGTCGGCGGGAGGGAGCGAAGCGAAGAATTGTTTCCTCTGTTACGCCAGCACCTGATCAAACAAAATGGCTTCTTGTTCAAGTCCTGATCTTGCTCGGCTCAGAGATAGTCCATCACCTCTGGTCAAGTAGAGTTATCACCAGCTTTGTAAAGCACCCAATCGAGCCCGTTGCGCCCCCTTTTTTCTATAAGCTCCTCATGGGGAGGCTGCAAAAGCGTCGAGGCAACTCCGGCTGGGGTTCTAAAACAAAGGCCAGGTATCTTGTGGATACCCGGCCTCTTTGTGTGCCTAAGTTGAACCTTCTGGACTTCTGTGCAATGGCAAACCAAATGGGAATGGAACTGTCATCCAGTGGGTGCTGTTGCCATATCAGCAAATCAAACTGGTACTTCTACTTCTACTGCTGTCCCTTTGCCTAGCTCCGATTGTAGTCTTAGGTTGCCCCCGAGTAGCCGCGCCCTCTCCTCCATTCCAGCGAGCCCGAGCTTGCCCACGCGAGGTAGCTCGGCCAAACTTCCTCCCAAATCAAACCCTTTACCATTGTCGCAAATAGATACCCTCGTTTTACCTTCGCCAAATTCTATCACAACCTCCACTTTTGAGGCCTGAGCATGCTTCTCGACATTTCTTAGTGCCTCCTGGACTATGCGGAAAATTGTTAGCTCTGTCTCTGCCGAGAAGCGTCGCTCAATGCCAGACACTGTTACATCTGCCTCTATCCCGTATTGTTCTTTGAGCTCACCCACCAACCAGCGCAGTGCTGCCAAAAATCCTAAATCATCCAGCATGGGTGGCCTTAGGTCTTGACCGAAGCGCCGTACCTCCTGTAAGACCTCCCTAATCTGTTTGTTCAAGTCCCTTAAGAACGCAGCATTGTCTGCTGGCAGATTTGGATTACTTCGAAGGAAATTGTCCGCCTCGCGGTTAAGGGCATAAAGAGCCTGAGCAGTATCATCATGAAGCTCTCGGGCAATGCGCTTGCGTTCTTCTTCCTGGGCCCTAGTAATCTCCTGGAGATAATAGCGCAGGTTGTCCTGCATCCTCCTCGTCTCGGTGACATCCTGCAACGTTTCTATCGCTCCAAAGACCTTTCCCTCATGGTCTCTCAATGGTGCTGCAGTAAAGAAAAGCCATTTCCCTCTCTCCCCGAGATGGGGGAAGAAATCCTCGGCCTCGTATGCTCCCTCAATAAGAGCGGATTTTCCATATTTGCTGCGGTAAAGCCCGGCGATTTCCTCCTCTGACACCTTATCCACTACGAGGTCAGCCATGACCGGTCTTTCTTCAGAATAGAAAGCCAACCACTGTCTTTTGGTGCCAACCACTTCACCTGCAGAAACACCGGTCAGATTCTCACAAGCTTTGTTCCAGTGGGTGATGGTGTGCTCATTGTTGATTACAAAGGTTGGCACTGAGCTTCCCTCAACTATCTGCGAAAGCTCTCTCTCCCTCTCCTTCAGCGCCTCCTCCGCCTGCCTTTCCTTGGTGACATCCCTCGCTATATGCTGGAAGCCAGTGGGCTTCCCCTCCTCTGTAATTAAACTGGTGGCCAACTTTAGAAGCGCCTTTGTCCCGTCTTTCCTGATCAGGCGCTGCTCATAGGGTTGTTCCATGGGTTCCTTCTCGAGCAACTTGCGCCGGGTCTGTCCGGCTACATCAAGGTCTTCATCCGACAGAAAAGCCCTTACGTTCATTTTGGTCAGTTCTGCTACGCTATACCCGGTGAGTTTTTCAGCAGCCTTATTGGCGGCGATAATATTACCGGTAAGATCGTGAACCCAGATGGCATCAGTGGCGTTCTCAAATAGCTCCCGATAGTTCCTCTCTGACACAGCCAATCTTTGTGCCGTGAGACGCTCCTTCTCATAAAGATGTGCATTCTCAATAGCGGTGCCTATCTGGGTAGCGACAGCACTAAGCAGCTCTATTTCTTCGGGAAGAAATTGCTTGGGGCGGCGCATAGCCACACAAAGCGTGCCCGTAACGCGGTCTCTAAGAGTCAGGGGTAAAATGAGCTGGCTTTGGATTTTCATTTTCTTAACCTCAGGCCTGGTTAGCCTAGGGTCACGGGAGGTATCTTCCACTACCATGGGTTGGCCCGTCTTGGCCACTTCCCCATTAAAGCCTTCGCCGACCTTCATCCTGTCCACGGCCCGGGCGAATTCATCGGAGACACCTTCGTAGGCAACAAGCACCAGTTCCTGGGTTTCCTCATCCAGAGAAAATATCAGGGTGACCTCTACGTCCATTAGCTCCATGACCATATGAGTGGCCCTGTGTAGGACATTCTCAAGCTCCAAAGACTCGGTGAGCACGGTAGAGATAGCATTAAGCATAGTCAGCCGCTTTTCATTATTCCGCGCAGACCGAACATGGTACTGGAGCAACTGGTGCGCTGACTCCAGTTCCGCTAATGCTGCTCGGAATTTTTCTCTCTCGTTGGCTCGTGTCCAAAGCCACAGAGTAGCAAGTGTACCTACCACAACGACGCCGCCTGTCTCAAGAGAGGCATCTGCAGGAACAGGCGAGATGAGGAGCGCCCTGGGCAACATAACGACCAAGGCAGCAAAGGAGGTAGCCAACCCCGCAGTTAGCCCGAAGACAAAGCTAGCATAGATTATGGGCAGCAAAAAAAGGATGCGCTCCAAGGCATGTCGCGTCAGGCCAAAGTGGAGGCTAGGAGGTGTCGTGCTCCCGATGCCTATCTGCTCAACATAGTGCAGGAGACTGCAAAGCACAAACACGATCAGGATCAGCCAGAAATGGCGACTTCGCAGGATTTTCATTGGTCAAGCCTCAAAATGCTCGATTTGTCAAGGGAGGTCTTCCAGGGTAAACCAACCCCTTTTCAGCACATACAATACTGCCTCAGAGCGGGAGCCCACTCCCAGCTTATTAAAGATGCTCCTCAGGTGGGCCTGAACCGTGCGCACACTGATGAAAAGCGCCTCGCCGATGTCCTTGTTACTCATACCCCTCGCTGCCAGCTTGAGCACTTCCAGCTCGCGTTGGCTTAGAAGCTCCTGGGGGCGGGCCCCAGCAGTTGTGGCAGCCTGGGATTTAAAGCGGGTCATCAACTTACGAACGACTATCGGGTGAAGCACCGGTTCTCCGGTGTAGACTGCTCGGATTGCATCAATCAGCTCATCGCCGCTCACATCCTTCAGTAGATAGCCAGCGGCGCCTGCTTCCAGCAGGCTGAAAATATACTCATCATAATCATAGCTGGTGAGAACGAGCACTATAGCTGAGGGCAATAGTTCCTTGACCTGCCTGGTAGCTTCGATGCCACTGAGTTTAGGCATGGCGACATCCATGATGACCACATCAGGCTTAAGCTGGCTCGCCAAATGCACCGCCTCCTCGCCATCGCCAGCCTCGCCGACGACCTCTAGGTCGTGCTCACGCTCCAGAAGTTGGCGAGTACCTTGTCGTACTACTACATGATCTTCGACGAGCAGGATCCTGATTCTTCCCATAACGTGCCTCCCATTACAATTGTAGTCCATCCTACTCATATCTTCAACTTGCAGCGCCTCTGTAAGGGCAACCTCTATGGTGGAAATACCTAGTTATAAAGGCTTAGCCAGTGCGGGGCTGCTTGCGTTTAAGCAAAGCCAAAAATAGGCACTAAGAGGGATGGCGTTAGATTCCCGATATTGTTAAATAAAATTGGAAAAGATAGAAGGCCACGGGAGATGGTGAAGAAGGTATTACAGTTTAAGGAGACCCACACGATCAAATAATGGGGGAAAGGAGGAAGGAGGAATGAAGTCGAAAGTGGTTGAACAAGTGGAAGAGGTTCTTAAGGGGGTTACGAGTGTAGAGGACATCGCCGAGATAGAGAGGATCATCGCAGAAGTAAAGGGGAAGATCCCGCTTGAACCGAGCGGGGGTTTCTGGGAAGGCAAGAGACCCTGCTGGGAGATGTGCCAATGCCCGGAGATGATCAGGAATGAGTGTCCCGCGCCCAAGTACCAATCTTTGCCCTGCTGGGAGATAGAGGGGACCTACTGCAAGCTTGACGATTACGGGGCAAGAGGCGACGACACCAGCATTTGCCAAGTGTGCCGGGTTTACAAAAGGTGGGGTGGTGGTAAGCCGATACAGATAAAGCTCTTTGGCAAGGGCATCGATACCTCTCTCAGAGCAATAGAGCAGCTAGTGGAGAAGGAAAAGTCTGGAGCTAGCTAGTAACCCTGAGTCTGAGTCATGCGGTGCCATTCACTGGCATGCGTGGTCGGGGCAGGATACTAGGTTGCTACACATGCCCCCTTGTGGTTATACTGCATCCCGAAGGATCGGCTTAGCCAATTGGACCGATAGCTATTTCTAAAGAGGAGGCCACGGATGGAAAGAATTGAGACTGAGGCGCCAGCAAGAGAAGAGATTGGCGCTGGGTATGCGGGGAGGATTTTCAGACAAATCCAGAGGGTAATCGACGATACGGGGGGACAAGCTGGCACTCTCATTCGGGTGTTGCAACAGGCACAGGGGCTAATTGGCTACCTGCCACCACCGGTGCTAAAAACCATCTCCAGGGACTTAAAGATCCCCCTGAGCGAACTATATGGAATAGTCAGTTTCTATCACTTCTTCACCATGGTGCCCAAGGGCAGGCATGTCATCCAGATTTGCCTGGGCACCAGTTGCTATGTTAAGGGAGGTCAGAGGCTCCTCGATACCTTGAAGAAAGACTCTGGCCTTGAACCTGAGGGCATCACCCCAGACGGTAAATTCTCCCTGGAAACTGTCCGCTGCCTGGGCTGTTGTGGGCTATCCCCGGTAATGGCTATCGGGGATGATGTCCATAGGAAGGTCAAGCCCGGCGAGATAAAAGACATCCTTAGTCCCTATGAATAAGGAAGAGTGTGAAGTGAAGCCACTTGCGTCTGTAGAAGAGCTGCAGAATTTGAGGGAGCAAGCTCGAAGGAAGCTGGCGGAACGAGGAGAGAAGATCCAGGTTAAGGTTCACCTGGGGACATGTGGCATTTCTTCAGGGGCAAATAAGGTCCTGGAAGCCTTTCTCCGGGAGGTTGAAGCCCGCAAGCTATCCGATGTCGTTATACTCAGGGCAGCCTGCATCGGATTGTGCGGTGTGGAGCCGGTGGTCACGGTTATCACCCCAGGGCAGAAGAGGGTGATTTACACCGATGTCACCGAGGACAAGGTTCCCCAGATCGTGGAGCAGCACCTTGTAGGGGGAAAGGTGGTTGGGGAATGGACTCTGGATGAGGCTGTCCCCTTGCTTAAGCTTCAAGAGATCAGGGTAATGCATAACCAGGACCTCGACCCGACGAATATCGAGGAGTATATTGCCAGAGATGGCTATCAAGCCCTGGCCAAGGTTTTGACCGGGATGAGGCCTGAGGAGGTTATTGAGGAGGTCGGTAAGGCGGGATTGCGGGGGCGGGGAGGCGCAGGCTTCCCCACAGCTAGAAAGTGGGGCTTTGTCCGTAGCTCACCAGGGGAGGAGAAATACGTAGTTTGTAATGGGGACGAGGGTGACCCAGGTGCTTACATGAACCGGGCTGTTCTTGAGGGCAACCCCCATTCGATAATTGAAGGTATGGTAATCGGGGCCTACGCCATAGGCAATGTGCGCCAGGGCTATGCCTATATTCGGGCTGAATATCCCCTTGCCATCGAGACCTTAAGCCACGCCATAGCTCAGGCGCGGGAATATGGCTTTCTGGGCAAGAACATCCTGGGCACTGGTTTCGAGTTCTCCCTTGACATCTTCCCCGGTGCCGGAGCCTTTGTCTGTGGCGAGGAAACAGCCCTCTTGGGCTCTATCGAAGGAAAGAGGGGAAATCCCAGGCAGAGGCCACCCTTCCCAGCCAATAAGGGGCTTTTTGGCCAGCCGACCACCCTCAATAACGTAGAGACCTGGTCGGATGTCCCGCAGATCATTGTGCGGGGGGCTGATTGGTTCGCAAGCGTCGGCACGGAGGGAAGCAAGGGCACAAAAACCCTGTGCCTCGTGGGCAAGATAAACAACACTGGCCTGGTCGAGGTTCCCCTGGGGACACCACTGGGACAGATAGTCTTCGACATCGGCGGTGGCATACCCGATGGCAAGAAATACAAGGCAGTGCAGATAGGAGGGCCATCGGGGGGTGTTATCCCGGCTCAACATATAGATGTGCCGGTCGATTACGAAGCGGTTACTGCGCTCGGGGCTATTATGGGCTCTGGCGGGCTTGTTGTGATGGATGAGGATAGCTGCATGGTGGATGTGGCTAAATACTTCCTCGGCTTCACCAGGGACGAGGCCTGCGGTAAATGTGTACCCTGCCGGGCTGGGATCCCCGCAATGCTGGCGATCCTGACCAAGATCAGCCGGGGTGAGGGGACGATGGAGGACCTCGATATCTTGGCAGAGTTAGGGGAGATGGTTGCCTCGGCTTCTCTATGCGGCCTGGGTCAGACCTCCCCCAATCCGGTGCTAACCACCCTTCGCCATTTTCGGGAGGAGTATGAGTCTCATATCATCGATAAAAGGTGCCCTGCCGGGGTTTGTAAGGCGCTGGTAGCTTATCACGCCCTGGAGGACAAGTGCCTGCCTTGTCTTGAGGCTGTCGCCGGCTATGATGCTGGCGGCTATGAGGCACTCAGCGCAGCGCTCCCCGAGCTTGTCCCTGAGCGCCTTGTCACTAAACTACAGACCTCGGTCTGCGCCGTCGAGCTTGCCCGCTTCTCGATGACTGTTCCGGCCCAAAACAAGTCCTGCACCAAATGCCCGCCCTGCCGTTTGGGCATAGCCCAGATGGTGAGCCTCCTGGATGACATCGCCACCGGCAGGGGCAAGCTCGAGATGCTCGATCTGCTCTTCGAGCTCGGTGACACCATGAGAGTGGCTTCGGAATGCCCCGTTGGCAAAACTGCCCCGGATATAGTCCTGTTCACCCTAGAGCATTTCCGCGACCACTTTGAGGCACACATCCTTGATAGACGCTGCCCGGCTGGTATCTGCCAAAAGACTCTCTCCTATCATACCATTTGTCCGCTTCGAGCCGGTGCACCGACTTAAATAAATGAGGTGATAATACATGGGCAAAGTTAGTCTAACCATAGATGGCACCAAGGTGGAGGGAAGGGAAGGGGCGACTGTGCTCGAGACAGCACAGGATGCGGGCATCTATATCCCCAACCTCTGCGGCGATCCCGACCTGGAACCTTACGGGGGCTGCCGGCTATGCTTGGTGGAGATCGAAAATGTCGATGGGTTGCCCGCTTCCTGCACCACTCCGGTGGCTGAAGGAATGGTGGTTCGTACCGAGGCAAGGCGTGTTAACGAAGTGCGCCGTCACGTTGTTGAATTGCTTTTGTCAGATCACCCTGATAACTGCTTGACATGCCCCAAGAATCAGCACTGTGAGCTTCAACGGATCGCAGCCTATGTTGGCATCGATCAGCAGCGCTTCAAGAAGCTGGAAAGGCCAGCCCTCATCGACTCCAGCAATCCCTTCTTTGTCCGCGATTCTAGCAAGTGCATCCTCTGCGGTAAGTGCGTGCGAGTTTGCGATGAAGTACAGGGCGTTGCTGCCTTGGAGGTATTCAATGATGGCCCGTCATCCAAGATCGTCACTGTCGATGACAGGCCGATTGTTGAGTCGGTGTGCGAATCCTGTGGACAGTGTGTTGCCAAGTGCCCAACAGGGGCGCTCATGCCAAAGGACTTCAGGTGGCCAGCAAAGGAGGTCAAGACAATCTGCCCTTACTGTGGCGTTGGCTGCGGTATATATTTAGCCGTTCGCGGGAACGAGGTGGTGGGGATCAGGGGTGATCTGGAGAGTCCCGTGAGCAAGGGTAGTCTCTGCGTCAAGGGTCAGTTTGGCTTTGAGTTTATTAACCACCCAGAGCGCCTGACTTCACCCTTAATTAGGCGAAATGGCAAGCTTTCAGAGGCAACCTGGGACGAGGCACTGGGCTTTATTGCTGGTAGATTAGCCGAGTATAAGGGAGACAAAGTTGCAGTTATCTCCTCGGCAAAGTGCACCAATGAGGAGAACTACCTTATCCAGAAGTTTGCCCGAGCGGTGCTGGCTACCAATAATATCGACCACTGTGCCCGCCTCTGCCATGCCCCAACCGTTGCAGGCTTAGCTCAAAGCTTCGGCAGCGGCGCCATGACCAACTCAATTGACGAGATCAGTGGGGCTGCTTGTATCCTGGCTATCGGAACAAATACCACCGCCACCCACCCCGTGATCGGCCTCAAGATAAAAAAGGCAGTGAGAGATGGGGCAAAACTCATTGTGGCCAACCCGCGGGAGATCGACCTTTGCCGTATCGGCCATCTCTGGCTTAGGCATCGTCCCGGCAGCGATGTAGCTTTACTCATGGGCATGATGCGGGTTATCATCGACGCAGGTCTGGCCGACTCCTCCTTTATAGAGGAACGCTGCGAGAACTTCGATGCCTTTAAGCAGTCCCTTGAGCCTTTTGATTTAGATTTTGTGGAACGGGTCACGGCGGTGCCCGCTGAACAGGTGGCTGAAGCCGCCCGATTATACGCTACCAACAAGCCTGCCACCATTCTTTATGCTATGGGAATTACCCAGCATACCCATGGCACTGACAACGTGCTAGCTACTGCCAACTTGGCGATGCTCACCGGGAATATTGGCAAGCCGTCTACTGGGGTAAACCCCTTAAGGGGGCAGAACAATGTCCAGGGTGCCTGCGACATGGGTGCGTTGCCCAATGTGTATACCGGCTACCAGCGAGTCGACGACCCAAAGGTCGAAGAGAAATTTGAGACTGCCTGGCAGTGTAGCTTGAATACATCCCCTGGGCTGACGCTCACCGAGATCTTCCAGGCGGCATATGAGAAAAAGGTCAAGGCACTCTACCTTGTTGGCGAGAATCCAATGTTAAGCGATCCCGAGGCCACCCATATCGATGAGGCGCTAAAGAAGTTGGAATTCCTTGTGGTTCAGGATGTCTTCCTTTCCGAGACGGCTCAGCTTGCCCATGTTGTCCTCCCGGCCGCAACCTTCGCCGAGAAGGACGGCATCTTTACCAACACTGAGCGGAGGGTGCAGCGGGTGCGCCGGGCCCTCGAGCCCAAGGGCGATTCAAAGCCCGATTGGTGGATCACCTGCCAGATTGCCAAGCGGCTCGGAGGCCAGGGCTTCGATTTCGAACATCCCTCCCAGATCATGGCAGAGATCGCCGAGCTTACCCCCTCCTATGGGGGCATCTCCTATGAGCGCCTGGATGATGGTGGCCTACAATGGCCATGCCCTACTAAGGAGCATCCGGGAACACCCATCCTGCACACCGAGCAATTCACCCGTGGGAAGGGGAGGTTTTTGCCTCTGGAGTATAAGCCATCGCTGGAGCAGACCGATAATGACTACCCCCTGATCCTCACCACGGAGCGCAGCCTGTATCACTTCCACACCGGAACTGTGACCAGAAGGGTGAAGGGGCTCAATGTTTTGAAGGGTGAGGAGCTGGTGGAGATGAACCCGGTGGATGCTAAAGCCCTTGGCATCGCCGATGGCCAGAGGGTAAAAGTGGTCTCCCGCCGCGGAGAGGTAACAGCGAGAGTGAAGATAACGCCAGTTTCACCGCCAGGTGTGATCTCTATGACCTTCCATTTTGCTGAGAGCCCAACAAATATACTCACCAACCCTGCCGTTGACCCCATAGCCAAGATCCCCGAGCTTAAGGTGTGCGCGGTCAGGGTAGAAAAGGCGCCTCCCGTTGAAGATTAGGAGAGGGTTAACACGATGAAAGAGATAACTTTGACAATCAATGATCAGCAAGTTAAAGGGAGGGAAGGGGATACCGTTCTTGAAATCTGTCAGGCTAATGGCATCGATGTGCCTACGCTCTGTCACCTGGAGGGATTAAGTGACGTGGGAGCCTGCCGAATGTGTGTGGTGGAGATCGAGGGGGAGAGGAGGCCAGTTCCTTCCTGCACCTACCCCACCAGGGATGGACTGGTGGTGAAAACCCACACTGAGGAGCTGGAGAAATATCGCCGCCAGATATTGGAACTCATCTTCACCGAGCGCAATCATTTCTGCATGTTCTGCGAGCAGAGCGGAGACTGTGAGCTACAAAAACTGGCCTACCGATATCAGATGGACAATGTGCGCTACCCCTATACCTTTCCCTCTTTGCCTGTGGATCCATTAAGTGATTACCTGGTGATTGACCATAACCGTTGCATCCTTTGTGGCAGGTGCATTCGGGCGTGTAGTGAGATAGCGGCAAACTATACTCTGGATTTCAGTAGACGTGGCTGGAGAACGCTGGTGTCTGCCGACTTGGAGCAACCAGTGGGCGAATCATCCTGCACCTCCTGCGGTGCTTGTGTGCAGGCATGTCCCACAGGTGCTATTTTCAGCAAGCTCAGTCTTTATAAGGGTAGCACAAGCGACTGCCAGCAGATAACGACTGTTTGTTCTGCTTGCGGAGTTGGCTGTGAACTGAATGTACTGGTGAAAGACAATAACATCGTGAGGATTGAAGCGCCAAGGTTAACGGAGCTAAGAGGGCCACTGTGCAGCATGGGGCGTTTTGAGTTGCTTCTCGAAACTCGTCCCCGGGTCACCTCTCCCTTGGTGCGAGGCAAGCAAGGCAAGCTTGAAGAATGTACTTGGGATAAGGCAGCGGAGGTCATTGCCGGGAGAGTGAGCGGGTTAAAGGATGGCTTTGCTGGCATAATGTCCGCAAGACTCCCAAATGAAACACTTTCCTTGTTTTATAAATTTATCCGTGAGGTGATCGGCAGCGATTCCATCGATACCCTGGGCGGAAGGAGCTATCGGATAATCGCCGAGGGTGTTAGCCAGCTTCAAAATGGCGGAAAGGGATTGGACATCGAGTGCCCCATTGAAGAGATACTAGATGCAGATTGCATTCTTATAGCAGGGGCCGATCCCAAGAAGACCCATCCCATCATTGGCACTCTCGTGCAGCGAGCAGTAAGCCAAAAGGGAGCAAAGTTGATAGTGGTAGATTCATCGCAGGATGTTTTCCCTCTGTGGACCGACCTCTGGCTTAAACCCGTGGCAGGTAGTGAAGGGGTTCTTCTTAATGGCCTAGCCAAGATCATTATTGATAAGGGCCTGGTCGCGCGGGAAAAGGTAACCGCAGAGCCTGTCCAATCTCTGAGCCAGTATAAGACAGGCGAGGTAAACAGAGCCACAGGCATAGAGAGGGAGAGCTTGGAGTTGGCAGCAGAGATGTACGGTCAAGCTAAGCGTGGCGTAATCATCTACGGAGAAGGATTGGTGCAGCGGAACGATCCAAGCATTGTTACCTCCCTGCTCAATTTGGCTGATTTAACAGGAAATCAGGCGGGCGGTAGGCTAAGGGTCATCTCGCTCAAACCCGCTGCCAATAGCCGCGGTGGCTGGGAGCTGGGTCTCGCGGCAGGAGAGATAAAGCGGGATGGGCTGAAAGGGCTCTACCTTCTCCTTGGCGATGAACAGGAGGACGAGGAGCTATTGGACTGGCTTAAAGGAATCGATTTCCTGGTGGTGCACGCAAGCTATCACTCACCTGCTACAGCCATAGCTGATGTAGTTCTGCCCTCTCCCATCTGGGCAGAGAGGGAAGGCAAATATATGAGCATGGATGGCCGCCTTCTCGAATTAAAACGAGTGCTTCAACCCAAAGATGGTCTGCTTCAGGACCAGGAGATATTGATCGAGCTTTCCAAAAAGCTAGGGCACGAATTAAGGCCAAGCTAGGAGGTTAATGGTGGCAAAGGTTAAGGTCGCTACAGCATGGTTAGACTGTTGCGCTGGATGCCATATGTCTTTTCTGGATTTAGATGAGGCGCTTATCGGTCTGGCAGATGCAATTGAAATCACCGCCAGTCCCATAACCGACATTAAAGAGTTTTCACCTGTCGATGTTGGGATTATTGAAGGGGCAATAGGCAACACCCACGATGAAGAAGTAGCCAAGGAATTGCGTGCCAACTGCAAAATACTGATGGTGTGGGGCGATTGCGCTTGCTTTGGGGGGATATGCACCATGCGCAACCTTTTCAGCAAAGAAGAGGTTTTTCGCAGATATTATCTTGAGACCGAGAGCACCAAAGACGGTAAAGTCCCATCCTCAGAAGACCTCCCCCAGCTCTTAGAGCAGGTTAAGCCGGTAAACCAGGTGGTTAAAGTTGATTGTTATGTTCCGGGGTGCCCCCCTAGCTCTAAAGCTATTCACTATGCCCTGACCGAACTTCTGGAGGGCAGAATTCCAGTGCTCCCGAGCGAGATGATGAGGTTTGATTGAGGAGGCTATTGAATGACCAGGAAAATCATAATTGAGCCAGTTACCCGCCTTGAGGGGCATGGAAAGGTAACTATTCATCTTGACGATAGCGGAAATGTAGCTCAGGCCAGGTTTCATGTGACCCAGGTGCGGGGATTTGAGAAGTTTTGCGAGGGGCGGCTTTTCTGGGAGATGCCGGTCATCACCAGCCGAATCTGTGGTATTTGTCCTGTAAGCCACCACCTCGCCTCAGCCAAGGCTGGGGATGCTCTCCTGGGGGTGGAGCTGACCCCTACAGCAAAGATGCTGCGCCAGTTAATGCACATGGCCCAGTATCTTCAGTCTCACTCGCTGCACTTTTTTCATCTGGCCAGCCCTGATCTGCTCTTCGGCATGGATGCTGACCCCGCCATCCGAAACGTTATGGGGGTTATTGCGAAAAACCCCGAGCTCGCCAAAAAGGGAGTAGGACTGCGCGCTTTTGGCCTGAAGATAATCGAGGAGCTTGGGGATAAGAGGGTTCATCCCAATGCTGCCATCCCGGGAGGGATGAATAAGGCCCTTTCCCCGGAGAAACGCGAGGAATTCCTCGGACAGCTAGACGGGATGATCGCCGATGTTCAAATCGCCATAGACCTGATCAAGGGGTACTATGACCAGCATAGCGAGGAGTCTGCCCGCTTTGCCAACTTTCCCACTGGCTATCTCGGACTAGTCGATGATAACGGCAACCTGGAGCTTTATGATGGGAAGCTCAGATTGAAAGATGATAAAGGGATTATTCGGGAGGATAAGATTGCTCCCGAGGATTACCTCTCCATCATTGAAGAAAAGGTGGAGGACTGGTCTTACCTCAAGTTCCCCTATTATAAAAAGAAGGGTTATCCCGCAGGCATTTACCGCGTGGGACCGCTGGCCAGATTGAATATCGCCGATGGCATTGCCACCCCCCTGGCCAATAAGGAGTTTCAGAACTTCAAGAAACTGATGGGCAAGGGGGTAGTAGAAGGATCATTATACTACCACTATGCCCGAATGATCGAGGCACTGCATGCCGCGGAAAGGATAAAGTCACTCCTGCAGGATGATCTCATCTGCTCCACGGAAATATGGGTCACCTCCACCAAGCTCAATGAAGAGGCGGTGGGAGTAGTTGAAGCCCCTCGGGGAACCCTTTTCCACCATTATTGGATAGATACAAGCGGTATGATTCGCAAGGTCAACCTAATTGTAGCTACTGGTCATAATAATTTAGCAATGAATCGCGCTGTCTATGAGGTAGCTAAGGAATTTATCAAAGCCGGCAAGGTTACTGAAGGGATACTTAATCGGGTTGAGGTTGCTATTCGCTGCTATGACCCATGTCTCTCTTGCGCTACACACTCCCTAGGTCAGATGCCTTTGGAAATAAGTGTCTACGATTCAGCGGGAAATATTTATCGGAGATTAAGGAGCTAATGTGAAAAAGCTTGTTTTAGGTATAGGGAACCCGATCTTGGGAGATGATGGGATAGGTTCCCATGGTGCTCAAGAGTTAGCAAAGCAAATTAAAGATGAGACTTTTTGCGTAATGCTTCCCGTCGGGTAGCTAGCTTATCCAGCTTTCGCTGGAGAGCATCGTCCATCATTTGACCAAATTCACATGTGGCACATTGAAAGAGGCTGGTGCAAAGCCGGTAGTTGACATCGCCCTTGAGAGCGTAACGACAAAGCCTCTGGTTGCCGGGTAGTTCCTTAAATCTCTCCAGAGCCTCTTCGATCTCCGGGGCCTCCCCCTTAGCCATCCGCTCTTGCATCATCTGGTCAAACTCGCAGTTGAGGCAATCGTAGTCCTGGGTGCAAAGCCGATAGGAGACCACCCCCAGCTTCATCCAGACACACTCCTTGGGCTTGACCGCTTCCTCAAGAGCAGCCTCCCCTTCAGGCACCTCAATCCTCGGCCTCGCCAGCTCTTCCTTCGCCTTTCGAATCAGAGTCCGAGTCTCGATGTGCCCTGGGGCGAGGTTGAGGATGGCCTCGAATTCCTTCACTGCCTCCCCATAGCGGCCTGCCTTGAAGTGATCCTTGCCTTGCTGGAGGTGGGTGGGGATTTCCTCCTCGGTTATGGCTATGGCTTCCTCAACCTTGGCCTCCTCAACTGCGGGAGCTCCCACTATCTCCTCAGTAGCAGTCTTAGGCCTTATCTCCACCTGAACAGCTCCAAGGGTCTCCCGGATCAATTTTTCCAGAGCATCAGGGGCGAAGGGCTTAACTACGTAATCAACTGCCCCGAGTTTCATCGCCTCCACTGCTGTCTCCACCGATGGATAAGCGGTAATGATGATCCCCTTGAGCTGTGGCCTTTGTGCCATCGCCTCCTTCAACACCTCAAGCCCGTCCTTTCCCGGCAATCTCAGGTCGAGCACCACAACACCAAAGTCCACCTCACCGATCCTGTGTAAAGCTTCTTCCCCTTGCTCGGCTGTTTCTACCTCGTAGCCCTCATCCTTAAGCCAGTCTCTGAGCGACTCTCGCATGATGGCTTCATCCTCAACGATTAGCACCGGTTTCATTTTTGTGGCCTCCTTTTCTTTTTCCTTAGTTGCCACAACTCGTTGTCCTCTCATTTCTATCATCTCCTTTCACCCTATGAACTTGCAATTTTCCTGCCAAAAAAAGACTACCCTGAAACCTCTGGATAGCCTTTTTCTCTGCCTCAACGGAGAGGCTAAGGATTCACTGACTTTCTGTAATGTGTAAAGGAATTAGCCAGCGTTGTCTATTTTCTTTACATCTAACCCATACTCCCGCGCTTTATTATAGAGCGTCATTCTGCTAATCCCCAAGATCCTGGCCGCTTGGCTATAATTCCCCCCAGTTTCAGAGAGCACATTCAGGATATGGTTCTTCTCCATCTCTTTAAGGCTTTTCCCCTGCAAAGCCGAACGGGCCAACGACCAGCTTTGGTCAGGTAGGTCGGCAACCTCAATTAAAGAATTTTTGGCCAGGATAACCGCCCTTTCGATAGCGTTTTCCAACTCACGGACGTTTCCTGGCCAGTCATAACGCAACAGAAACTCCCTCGCCTCGGGGGAGAACCCGGCAACCTCTTTCTGATTCTCTAGGGCAAATTTGTTCAAGAAGTGCTCAGCTAAGAGCGGAATGTCCTCCCTTCTTTCCCTCAATGGAGGCAAGTCGATGGTAACCACATTGAGCCGGTAATAAAGGTCTTCCCGGAATTCCCCCCTGGCTACTGCCTTTTTCAGGTCCTTGTTGGTGGCTGAGATAATCCTCACATCTACCTTGATCTCCTCGTTGCCACCAACCCTGGTGAATGCCTTTTCTTCCAAGACTCTCAACAGATGGACTTGAATGTTGGCACTCATCTCGCCGATCTCATCCAAGAAGAGTGTCCCCCGGTTGGCGAACTCGAATTTCCCCTTCTTTTGAGCATAAGCCCCGGTGAAGGAACCCTTCTCGTGACCGAACAACTCGCTCTCCAGGAGACTCTCGGGCAAGGCAGCGCAGCTGACGGCAACAAAGGGCTTGTCCCGGCGATGGCTCTGGGAGTGGATGGCTCGCGCCACTAGCTCCTTTCCGGTGCCGCTGTCGCCCGTGATTAATACGGTGGCGTTGCTCCTGGCCACGACCTTGATCACCTCAATCACCCGCTGCATCTCAGGGCTTTTAGCGATGATATTCTCAAAGCGGTAGCGATCCTCTAATCTCTGGCGCAGGGAAAGGTTCTCCTCAATTAGCCCTTGATGCTCAACCAACCTCTCGAGCAGCGATTCCACTCTCTCGGGGCAGAAGGGCTTCTCGATATAGTCATAGGCTCCTTCCTTCATGGCAGCAATAGCGGTGGGGATGCTTCCATAGGCGGTAATGATGATCACCTGGATGTTGGGAAGGATCTCCCTGGCCTGCTTCATCAACTCGATCCCGTCCATCCCTGGCATCACCAGATCGGCGATGACAATTCCAAGGTTCTCTTTTTCGATAATCTCTAGGGCTTGTGGGCCATTTTCCGCAGTGAACACCTGGTAGCCAGCATCGCTTAGCCAATCATGAAGCGATTCGCGCATAACAGCTTCATCATCAACAACAAGGATTTTAGGCCTCTTCTTCATAGTGAGCTCCTAAGTAGATGGTGAAGGTGGTTCCCTCCCCCACCTCGCTTTGCACTTCGATCCTTCCCTGGTGCCTCTGGATGATCCCGTGGACCACAGCCAATCCTAAGCCAACGCCTTTCCCCTTCTCTTTGGTGGTAAAGAAGGGGGTGAAGAGCCTTCGCAAATTCTCTCTGGAAATGCCGCAGCCGGTATCCTGAATGTCTACTTTGAGTTGACCATCGCTATCCACCGAGGTGCGGAGGGTCAACCTCCCCCCATCGGGCATAGCCTGAATCGCGTTCAGGATGAGATTGGTGAAAACCTGCTGCAACTGATCGAAATCGGCCATCACCTTGGGCAAGGAGGGGCTTAGCTCTTTTACTACCTCGATGTTTTGCAGTTGGGCCTGATGGCTGACCAGCGAGAGGGCTTGCTCGATAACCTGGTTGACATCCACTGCCCTCAACACTGGCTCCGACTGGCGGGCGAAATCCAAAAGATTGCGGATTATCTTCGAGCTACGGCTGACCTCTGAGTCCATTTTCGACAGGTAGCCCAGGGCTTCTTGTTTAGAGAAGGTGTCGCTATCTAACTTTTTTGATAATAGTTTGGTGTAGACCAAAACCCCGGACAAGGGATTATTGACCTCGTGGGCAATAGAGGCTGCCATCTGGCCTAGAGAAGTCAGCTTCTCTGCCTGTATTAGCTCTTCTTGGGTAGCCTTCAACCTGTTAAGGACATATGGCCAGCACATATCAGTCTCAGCCAAGCCCTGACAGACAGCGACCGCCAACTCCCAGCAGGAGCTATAGCCACAGGCACCACAGTTGAACTGCTCTTCAGGGTTTGCCCTATTCATCTGTTTCAAGACACTTTGGACATCTTTATCGCTGGGAGTAGCTAGTCCAATACTTTGACTGGTAAATTTGCGGCTGAGGTTAATACTGGCATACTCTTGGATATCCCTCTCAGTTTGAACTGGGTCTGCCCTACCCGTAGTATAATTGGCGATGAGTTCCTTGCGCCTAAAGCCACTTAGCTCATTGTCAATAACTGGTCCATCAATGCACCCGTGGCAGAAATGTAGGTTGACAAATCTGGCAGTGATGTCGCCTCGAACAAATTCCCGAAGGATTTTGACCACATAATCCCTACCATGGGCGCTGATGACATCGTTTTGTAGAATATCATCGGAGAGTCCCATTACTTTAAGTAACCCCCCTGATATGGCAAACAGGCGACCAAGGTAGGGTTTGGGACCTGAGAATTGCCCCCCTTCCTCAGATTCAGGAGTAATCCCCTTGGCAGCGAACATCTCCTTCAACTCAGCAAAGCTCAGCACAGCATCTATGACTCCAGCAACCTTTTCGTCTTTGCTCTCAGCCTTCTTGGCTACGCAAGGACCAATAAAGACTACCTTAGCCTCCGGATTATACTGCCATTTGACCACTCTACCCATGGCAATCATAGGCGAAACGATAGGTGCCAGATAACTGATTAGCGGGATATGGTATTTCTCAATGTAGGTTACTGCCGCTGGGCAGTTAGACGAAAGGATAGGCCTATCTTTGTCTTTACTTAGAAGCTGGGCATACTCTCGGCCGACAAGCTCAGCACCAAAGGAGTCCGCCATAACCTCACTAAATCCTAGCCTTTTTAGGGCAGTTACAAGCTGTCCAGGGCGAATCTCGGGCAGGGCAGCCGGAAAGGAGGAGGAAAGGATAGCGATTACATTAGGATATTGTGCCAATAATTGCCAAACCACTCCTAGGTCGCTCTCCACCTGCTTTGCCCCTGTGGCGCACACCTGAAGACAGGTGCCGCAGGCGATGCAGCGTTCCTTCATCACCTGTGCTAAGCCCTGCTCCACCCTGATTGCCTTGCATGGGCAACTACGAATACAAGCATAACACCCTTTACATTTTTCTCGCACGGTGAAGACAATGCCCATTCTCAGGCTTCCTCTGCCTTTCTAGGAAAGTTTTTCCTTCTCTTCCATGCTGCAGGTATTTTCAGTTCCTTTCTCAGGCTCGCTACCGAGCGACGGGAAATGGAGACGCCGAATTCCCTGTTTAGCCCGCCTTTAATCGCCTCATCAGATAGGGGCTCAGTCTCAGTTTCAAGGAGTCGCCTGATCAACTCTTTCTTAAACCTCCTCGGTCGGGGGAAAAAGTCCTTAAGGGGTTTCTCTTCACGCCTGGGTGTGTCAAGGCTTTTGCCCCTGATGGCACGGCTGATGGAGCTGGGGGCAAGTCCGACCCTTTTGGCTAGCTCCTTTTGGCTAAAAGGTAGAAGAGCCTTCAAATCGCCAGATTCGAAGTAGAGCGCTTGCTTTTCCACAATATTTTGCAATATTCGAGTTACCGTGTCCTTACGGGTATTAATTAGCTCCAGTTTCCTCAATAGCTGCTTGGCCTCTGTCTCACTAAAAGTGCCACCCCTCTTCAACTCTTCAAATCTCTCATAATCGATGGAATACCTTCCCCGGGCGAAGGAGGGGGAAAAATAGCCAATGACAAAACCCTCTAGCCCCCTTTCTACCGAGGCGATCTTGGAATAGTAGATTCCGTGCTCCGCGCTGAGAGAAGAGGGATTATAAAACTCGCTCAAGATAGAGAATTCATCAACAAGGCTGTTTATCTTCCGAACCTCTGAAACATCCAAATCGCACTCTCGGGCAATGTCCTCCACGCCCATGTCCAGTTCTGGGTATAGGAAATATCGCTTGAATTTTTCCAGCCCCAAATTTTGTATTTGATGAACAAGATGCTCTTTATTCAGCAGGAGGGATTCGACATCGAGAGAGCCTTTATCAGCCACGATCTCTTCTTTAAGTTGATAGAAACTAGAGGAGATATCGGTTCTGGGGAATCGCTGGTAGTGGATTATCTTTTCTTCTCGGTAAAGCTTTTTGAAAAGGGAGCTATTTTCTATCTCACTGATGAGCCGGTGAAAATCCTCCTCAGGCATTTCCAACAGATTGGCCTGTTCCAATCGGAGGAACTGCCTTTGTTCCTGCTGCGTCTGCAAGGATTGGGTTTGCTCGATTTCCAAATTAACCATCGCATAAATGTTCGCCAACAGGCTTTTCAGGGCAATGTCAGTAATCTATCCCTTCGAGCATACTTCCAACGCCCTGAGCGAAGTGATGCTTGACCTTAATCATTTCAGTGACCAAATCAGCTCGCTTGACAGCCTCTCTTGGCGCCCTTTCCCCAGTCAGGATTAGATTTACCCAATGTGGCTTTATGCTGATCAAGCCCATAACGTCCTCAGTGCTTAACCCGCCCCCGTCAATTGCATTGAAAATCTCATCGAGGACAACCACATGATGGTGCCCCTCAAACAGCACTTCCTCCGCATATGCTAAGGTCTGCCGGATGACTGAGTGCAGTTCCTGCTCCGATTGGGTGGAGGTCTTTCCCTTATTTAGCTGCACTATCTCAAAAGGGTAGTACTTCCCGGTGAAGAGATATTCTCCATAATCGAGGTCGGCTTTAGGAAACTGGATCACGATCGCTTTCAATCCGTGACCAGCAGCCCGCAGTGCTGTTCCCAGAGCAGCCGTAGTCTTGCCCTTGCCTTGTCCCGTGTATACCATGACTATTCCGATATTCGTGTCAGCCATTCTGCCTCCTCTTTAAGGTTCTTCGATGGCAGGAAGCTCATACTAGCACCCCTTCAATCTCAGCCATGATCTGCTCTGAGGTGAAATGCCTTGCGGCAATGGCACCGCTAGGGCAAGCGGCAGCACAGGCACCACAGCCTTTGCACAATGCCTCGTTTATGCGGGACATCTTACGCTCCTCATCAAAGGAGATGGCATTATAGGGGCAGAGGTTGTTACAGGTCTTGCACCCGGAGCAAAGCTCCTCATCGATAACACAACTAGCAGCCTCGAGCTCAATCTCGCCCTTCTCGATCATGGCTAAGACCCTTGCCGCAGCCGCTGAAGCCTGAGCCACGCTCTGAGGAATGTCCTTAGGTGACTGGCAACAACCGACGACATATATGCCATCGGTGGCAGTAGCTACTGGGTCAAGCTTGGGGTGTTTCTCCAGGAAGAAGCCATCGGCGCTCCGGCTCACGGAGAATAGCCTAGCAACCTCCTCGGCATCTGATCTTGCCTCAAGAGCTGTGCTCAGTATCACCATATCTACAGGGACACGGCGCTCACAATCAGCCAGGGTATCTTCAACCTGGACAACCAGTCTGCCATCATCCGCGATCACTTCGCTGGGGCGACCCCGCACAAAGACGGTCCCCTCATCCAGCACGCGGTTATAGAACTCCTCGAAAGCCTTGCCCACCGCCCTGAGGTCAATATAGAATTCATAGACTTTAGCCCCTGGGACATGTTCTCGTACCAGGTGGCCGAATTTCATGGAATACATACAGCACACCTGCGAGCAATACTTGTGGTATTTCGTATCTCGACTTCCCACACAGTGAATAATACCAATAGTCTTTGGTTCTGAGCCGCCATTCAATACAATCCTGCCCTCGGTTGGCCCTGAAGCATTGACCATTCTCTCAAACTCAAGACCGGTAATGACATTATCAAGCTCCCCATAGCCATAGTGGCGCAGCGCAGATGGGTCAAAGGCATCATAGCCAGTAGCTACGATTATATTACCGATTTCAATCTCTTCATATTCGTCTTCCATTTCATGACTAATTGCTCCAGCTTCACAAGCCTTAATGCACTCCATGCACTCTGAGCACACGGCACAGCTCAAACAGCGCTTAGCTTCCTCAATGGCCATCTTCTCGTCAAAGCCGAGCTCAACCTCAGCAAAACCTTCTCGCTCCTTCAGTTCAAGAGCTGGCATAGCCGCTCTTGCCCTCGTCTCTACCCTTTCCTTTGACACCTCTCTCACTCTTTTAATCGGTGTTGGTCTTCCGTCTTTCAGGTCCACTCCACTAAGGTAACGCTCTATAGAGGTGGCTGCTTCCCTCCCGGCAGCAATAGTAGCGATAACATCAGCCGGACCAGAGACTACATCACCGCCAGCAAAAACACCTTCAATATTTGTCTGTAAGGTGACAGGGTCGACGGAGAGGGTTCCCCAATCAGCATATTCAAGCTCCTCGGGCAGCATGGCTTTATCCACTGCCTGACCTATGGCGATGATTACATTATCAACATCCATATTGAATTCTGAGCCCTTAATAGGTACCGGCCGTCGGCGACCACTAGCATCAGGCTCTCCTAACTCCATCCGAATACATTGGATGCCAACTAGCCGCTCATTTTCGGTTAGGATACTAACCGGTGCTGCTAGGATGTTAATTCTCACCCCCTCCCGCTCCGCTTCATCGACCTCGGTCTTGACAGCAGGCATTTCGGCTCGAGAGCGGCGATAAACGATTGAAACCTCCTTTACCCCGAGGCGACGAGCCACTCTAGCCGCATCTATGGCAGCGTTGCCACCGCCGATAACGGCTACTCGATTACCCAGGCTGACTTTTTCCCCTGAAATTACCTGCTTCAGGAAGTCAAGGGCATGGATTACCCCCTTGGTGTCTTCATTAGGAATACCCATCTTCTGGCTTGTCCCAGCGCCAGTTGCCAAGAAGACAGCTTTATAGCCCTGATTGAAGATATCCTCCAGATTTCTCGCCGGTGTATTCATCTTTATCTCCACCCCCAGCTCTTCAATGTAGCTGATTTCGTTGTCCAATACTTCCTTGGGCAGTCTGTATTCAGGGATACCATAGCGCAATAGTCCACCACTCTGGGGAGCAGCCTCGAAAACAGTAACCGGGTATCCTTCCCTAACCAGGTCATAAGCACAGGCTAAGCCCGCTGGCCCAGAGCCAATGATGGCCACTTTGTCTTCTTTTGTCTTTTCGATGGGGGATACCTTTTCTCTCCCTACCCTCAACTCATAGTCAGCCATGAAGCGCTTTAGAGAGCGGACGGCTATAGGCTCATCAACCTTGCCCCGTTCGCAATCTATCTCACAGGGATGGGTGCAAACCCGCCCACAGACCCCAGCAAAAGGCATAGTTCTTCTAAGCACCTCAAGTGCCTCCTTGAACTTGCCCTGTGAGATAAGAGCTATATACCCTTGGGCATTGACCCCGGCGGGACAGGCAACCCGGCAGGGTGGATAGCCTCGTTTGTCAATGGTGAAAGCATTGGGAACAGCCTGAGGGAAAGGCCGGTATACCGCCTTCTTATGGCTCAATCCAAGGTCGAATTCAGAGGGCACCTCAACAGGACATACCTTTTCGCACTCCGAACAACCGGTGCATTTATCAACATCCACATACCTTGCCTTTTTTCTGACCTTAACCTTGAAGTTGCCCACATAGCCTGAGACCTCTACCACATCGCTGTAGCTGAAGAGCTCGATATTGGGGTGCTGCCCCACCTGGCTCATCTTGGGGGTGAGGATGCAGGCAGAGCAATCCAGGGTGGGGAAGGTCTTATCCAGCTGGGCCATGTGCCCCCCGATAGATGGCTCCCGCTCCACAAAGTAAACCTGGTGACCGGAGGCTGCGATCTCCAACGCCGCCTGGATCCCGGCGATCCCCCCTCCCACGACCAGGGTATTGGGATTGACGGGAACCTCCCTGGTCTCCAATGGCTCATGAAGCGAAACGCGGCGCACCGCCGCACTCACCAGAGCCTTGGCCTTCTCCGTGGCCGCCTGGCGGTCTTCGGTTACCCAGGAGCAATGCTCCCGGATGTTAGCCATCTC
Source organism: Dehalococcoidales bacterium (assembly GCA_030615555.1). Taxonomy (GTDB): domain Bacteria; phylum Chloroflexota; class Dehalococcoidia; order E44-bin15; family E44-bin15; genus JAUWZB01. The sequence continues at coordinate 8,136 of JAUWZB010000001.1, read as the reverse complement.
GAAGAGGTACTGGTTCAGCCCTGCATCCTGGCACGCGTGCCTGAAGGTAGGTTCGTGCATCCGGGGAGAGCAGGAAGCAACAACAACCCGGTTAAGCTCCAGCTCCTGGATATCATTTTTGATAAGGTTCTGCCCCGTGTCGGCACACATGTACTTGTAGTCGCGTGCCACTACCACCGAACCCAATCCCTGGGCAAACCTAGTTACCTCCTCCACATCCACCGTGCCCGCAATGTTGCTTCCGCAGTGGCAGATATAGACGCCGATTTTCTTTTCCATAGAAGCCTCCTATTTGGCTACAGCTAAATATGGGTCAAGCACCCTTTTTGCTGAGACCGCTCCTTTATCCAAGCCCAGTGCTTTAGGGTCGATGCCGAAGGCCAGACCAATGAGCTGGGTGAAGAACAGAATCGGAATTTCATATCTGGTTTTGAACCTGGCATTCACCATGCCCTGGTAGGCATCTAGGTTTGTCTGGCAAAGGGGACAGGGAGTAATAATGCACTCCGCCCCGTTTGCGGTGGCGCTATCCAAAATCTGGTGAATCAAACCTAAGGCCAGGTTAGGCTCTGGTATGATCAAGGAGCCCCCGCAGCAGCGGCTTTTCAGCGGGAAAGGAACAGCCTCGGCACCCAGGCTCGTGATCAGGCGATCCAGTGTCTGGGGATGCTCCGGATCATCGAAGCCCCTATGGGGCCTTACCAGTTGGCAGCCATAGTAGGGGGCAACCTTCAACCCGGTGAGTTTGTTCACCACCTTGGACTCAATGGCCTCAAGCCCGATGTCGGTGAAGATAACCTCGGCAAGGTGCCTCACCCTGACTTTTCCTCCATACTCCAGTCCGGCAGCACCCAACGCGTCATTTACCCGATCCTTCAGGTCAGGATACGTCTGGATATTGTGGTTCGCATTTTGCAAGGTGGTATAGCAGGCGCTACACGGAGTCACGAGGTCGAGGCCAGTTTTCTCCGCCAGCGCCAGATTGCGGGCCGCAATGCAAACCGCCTCCGGTTCATCGGTGGAGCCGTAGGGCGTGGAGCCACAGCAATTCCAGTCCTCCAGTTCGATCAACTCCATCTCTAACGGGCCAGCTACAGCTTTTACTGAATCGCCATAGGCCACTGCTGTAGCCCCTAAAGAGCAACCGGGGAAGAAAGGATAGTACCTCATCGGGCACCTCCCAAAACCTGAGCCCGGTCAAGAATGGCTTTGATTTGGTCGGTTCCTTTTATCTTCCGCGCTCTAAGGGGCATGCGTCCATGACGCAGTAGCTGGAGCGCCACGGGGGCCATCTTAATAGCAGCAAAGGGATTCGTTTTCAAGTAGAATCTGATCATGAATCCCAGCTCATGAACGCGCCCATTTTTCTTGATGGAGTCAACGAAAAGCTGGTACATCGTGGGCGTGGCTGTTCTGCTGGAGGCTAAGTCGCGATCTACCGCCAAGCATTCGAGGGCGTGCATCATCTCGGTTATCTTGACATCGTTGGGGCAGCGCACCGTGCAAAGGTAACAGGAGGCACAAACCCACATGGTGTTGCTGCTCAATGCCTCATGGCGCCTCCCCGCCCGGATCAAGGCAATGATCTTTCGTGGCGAATAATCCATTTTATCTATATTGGGACAAGAGGCGGAGCACATCCCGCATTGGGCACACGAGCGAATACTCTCGCCAGCCGGGATAGCGCAGACCTCCTCCAAGAAAGGATTGGGTTCATCGGTCTCCACCTTGAAAACCTCGAGATGCTTGATCCATTCGTTTTCCAGGATCTTGTTGGCCACGGAAACCACGCTTTTCGGGGCATGTATCCGGGCCACATGATCATAATCCCCGGAGACAGACTCAATGGACTCTACCTCAGGCATTGCCTCCAGCGCCTTTAGCGCCTCTTCATAGCCCTCGCCACCAGCCTCCCTCGCCGTTTTGATCATGAAGTAAGCCTTGGTTCCCATCCTACTATTGTCCTTCCTAGTTAGTAACTATAGTTAGTAGCTAATTGGCTTAAATTTGCACCACACCCTTGACCGGTGGCTCTGAGACACTCTCACGCTCAATAGGCCTAACCCGCTCACGCTCGACAGCCTCAATCCTAAGCACATGGAGACGTCTCACCCATTCCTTTTCCAATATTTTGTCGGCCACGAAGATGGCCCTTATCGGCACATCCACCTTAACCATAAGGTCATAGATCCCGGAAACTGGCTCCACGAACTCTACTTCGGGTATTGCCTCCAGCTCATTGATTGCCTTTATGTAGTAGTCATCCCGTTGCGCAACCTGCTTATCCACATTTATCAGGAAGTAAGCCTTTGTCCCCATGTTCTTCACCCCCTTTGGTTTAACCTTTGCCACGGCCAAGTCTGCCAGCTCGGCTCCTCAACTGCTCCCTAATACTCAGCGTCTTGCGTTCTTCAGCCAAAATCTCGCTGAGCGGGCGCTCCTTCTCTGGTTCGACAGGCTCCACCCTGAGGATACGGAGACCTTTGACCCATTCCTTCGTCCGGATCTTGTTGGCCACGAAGATGGCCCTTATTGGCACATCCACCTTGACCAGGAAATCGCATGATCCGGAGACTGGATCAACAGCCTCCACCTCGGGGATTGCCTCTAACTCCTGCTTTGCATGTTGCCAACGACCCTCCTGGTAGACCTCATCCGTCACGTCAATCATGAAGTAGGCCTTCATTCCCATTTCCCTGTCTCCTTTCTAGGGGGGGAACCACATCGCTGCTTCAACCCCAATACTAACTTACCACGTCCCTTGCCAACTGCCATCTGAAATAGCGCCTATTTCTGGCTGTGGGAAAGGACTAATCTAAAGACCTTCCCTCTAGGCAGTTTCGCTAGCCAGACATGCGCGAACCAGGCCATTTTGCCTACCCTATTGCCGCTATTGAGAGACGCGGCAATATGGCTTATAATTGAAGAGGAAATTTTGGGAGCATCTGATGGCCAAGATCAGGGTTCTGCTCGCCGAAGATCACGTGGTGGTGCGGGAGGGCACTCGTGAGCTGGTGCAGCATGAACCGGACATGGAAGTAGTTGGCGAGGCTAGCGACGGAGAGGAGGCCGTTCAGCTAGCTGGCAAGGTGCGACCGGATGTGGTGATCATGGATATTGCCATGCCCAAGCTCAATGGCATTGAGGCGACAAAGCAGATCAAGGAACTATACCCGGCCACCGCAGTGCTCATACTTACTGCCTATGATGACGACCAGTATGTCTTTGCCCTCTTGGAGGCGGGAGCCGCTGGCTACCTGTTGAAGAATGTGCGCGGCCGTGAGCTGATTGATGCCACCAGGGCAGTTTGTGCCGGAGAGTCGGTGCTCCACCCCGTTATCGCCCGCAAGGTTATCGAACGCTTCATATCAGCGGGCAAGCCCGAGGAGAAACGAATAGCTGAGCCGCTGAGCGAGCGCGAGCTGGAGGTGCTCAAGCAGGCAGCCAGAGGGATAAGCAATAAGGATATTGCTGAGGAGCTTTCGCTCAGCGTGCGAACGGTTCAGGCCCATCTGGGGAACATCTTCAATAAGCTAGGTGTCGGTTCACGCACTGAGGCGGTACTATACGCGCTCAAAAAGGGATGGATTAGCCTGGAGGATCTGCCTTAGGTGGCCACAAAGGATGCTACCCATAGCGGCGCCCGAGACGAAAATCCCCTAAAGAGGTAACTATGAGCACCACTCGACGATATGAAGATAAGACAAAAGACCAACTCATAAATGAATTGGCAGTGCTGCGGCAACGTATTGCTGAATTGGAAACATCGGAAACCGAGCGCAAGCGGGCGGAGGAGGAGCCGAGAATAACGGAGGGAACGTGATAGGAACAAGAGCTGAATGGCAAAAATACAGAATTGCGTTAATGGCTATGCTTCTAGCTGGTGCTTGCTTTTTAACATACTATTTTCATGTGGTACTTGAAGCGGGCACTGTTTTTACCCATTCTTTTTACATTCCAATTATTCTGGCGTCGTTTTGGTGGGGAAGAAAGGGTCTAGTCGTGGCTGTGTTCTTAGCGGCACTCCTCATTCTCAGCCACCTTTTCCTTAGGTCGGATGTGATGACTGCCAATGATTATTTTCGGGCTGCTCTGTTTGTAGTTGTGGCCTTTGCGGTTGGTTTGTTGAGTGACCGGCGCAAGCGGGCGGAGTCCAGGGTAGAACACCTCAATGCCGTGCTACGTGCCATCCGTAACATCAACCACCTCATTGCTGTTGAAAGGGACAGAGACAGACTGCTTAAGGGCGCCTGCGAGAATCTCATTGAGACTCGCGGTTACTATAACGCTTGGATCGTTCTGTTAGATGGGTCCGGAAACTTTGTGGCGAGCGCCGAAGCCGGTTTGGGCAAGTACTTCGCTCCAATGGTGGAGCAGATGAAGCATGGCGAGTTGACCAATTGTGCTCGTAGGGCATTGGCGCACTCAGACGTTGTGGTGACCGAAGACCCGTTCCTCACCTGTAGTGACTGTCCACTAGCAAAGATGTACGGTGGCAGAGGGGCGATGAGTGTCCGGCTGGAGCGCAACGGTAAGCTATACGGCCTGGTGTCTACCTCCATTCCCGCCGAGTTCACCACCGACGATGAAGAGCGATCTTTGTTTAAAGAGGTTGCTGGGGACATCGCTTTAGCCCTGCACGTCATGGAGCAGGATGAAGAGCACAAGTGGGCAACTGAGGCGCTTAAGGAGTCGGAAAACCGCTACCGAGACCTGTTTAACAGCGCCAGCGATGCTATTTTAATCCGCGACCTGGAGGGCAATATTCTTGAGGTCAATCAGGCGGCGTCAGAGCTAACAGGTTATACAGTTGATGAGCTGGTGAAGACGAACATTAGGCAATTCCTTACCGCCGAGAGTTTCGAGATTGCCATGAAAAAGCAACGAAGGCAGCTCGAAGGCGAAGCCACCAGCCAGCGCTATGAACTGGAGATGGTCAGGAAGGACGGGACGAGAGCGGTCATCGAGGCGATGATCAGTGTAATCAATGAAAACGAGCAACCGGTGGCTATCCAGGCCACAGTTAGGGATGTTACCGAGGAAAGAAAAATGCGGGATAGCACGCGCTTCTACCTGCATCAGGTTACCATAGCTCAGGAGGAGGAACGGAAACGTATCGCCCGGGAACTTCATGACGACACCGCCCAGGAGCTGGTTGCCCTGTCCCGCCGGCTAGACAAGCTAAGTGCTACCAGCACGAAGCTCTCCAGGCGGGATAGCACGCTTCTGGAGGAAGCGCAGCAAGATGTCGATAGGATCCTGGAAGGGGTCCGTCGCTTCAGCCGGGACCTTAGGCCATCCATACTGGATGACTTGGGGCTGCTTCCGGCACTGGAATGGCTGGCATCTGAGCTAACAAAGCAGTTTGACATCGCTATAGCTACGGCAGTGGTGGGCACGGAGCGCCGCTTTAGCCCTGAGGCTGAGCTGGTGATGTTCCGCATCGCTCAAGAAGCATTGAGGAACACGTGCCGGCATGCCCAGGCATCAAGGGCCTCGGTTGCCATGGAATATGGCGAGGATAAAACCATCATACGCGTTAGCGACAATGGTAAAGGTTTTGAGTTACCAGAAAGGCTTAGCGATCTGGCTAGCCTTGGCAAGCTTGGACTGGCAGGAATGGAGGAGCGAGCGCGACTTCTGGGCGGCACCTTGTCGCTACAATCGGCGCCAGGTAAGGGCACCACGGTAACCATCGAGGTGCCAATTTGAGATGATCCCAGAGTTATCAACTATGGAAAACAATTCGGGTTTGCCCCTCGCTTGGGGACCTTCTTAGAAGTCAAGCATCGCCCAAAAGTTACATCTGCAGATCTATCTATTCAATGACCCTGGCAGCTACGCCTAGGCTATGAAGGCTAGCCTTCATAGCACCTAAACGGTTTAAGGGCTTCCACATTGTTTGGGGAGCGTGCGTCAAGACAACAAAGTGACGTTCTGTTTCCTCGAGATAAAAAGGCTACTATTTACCCGTAGCCACTTATCATTGAATCTAGCCTTCAAAGGATATAAAGGATATACAATGCGAACTGTGGTTTGGTTTCCATTAGAAAGAAAGTAATGGAGGAAATAGAATATGTCTGACGTTGCTCTAGTATTGGGTTGGGGGTCGCCTATAGGTATCGGTATTCTATTAGTGTGTATCGCGGCTACTATCTGGATATTAGCCAGAGTCAACCCTCGAAAACGCGACTGAGGTTCCTTTTCTGCAACGCTTGAATTTCCAAAACCATAATTGCATTTTGTGGAAAATTTGGATATTTGTCCAGACTTGGCGGTAAAGTTGACAAAAGCTTGTTTTGTTACCTAATTGAACAATATGACGTATTGTTAGATCACATTCCGATGAATTGTTCAGCTTGGAATGGACTGCTACCAACAGTCCCCTACTCTCCTCGGTTTGAAATCTTGTCTACCTTTATATGTTGTTGAGCAGTCTATAGCTATACCGGTGCCTCGATGACCACAGTGGTGCCGTTGCCTGCTCGGATTCAATTCTTATACTGCCCCCAAGTAGCCGCGCCCTCTCCTCCATTCCAGCGAGCCCGAGCTTGCCCACGCGAGGTAGCTCTGCCAAACTTCCTCCCAAATCAAACCCTTTACCATCGATTCATTAAATTAATCAATCGGAACTCCAGCGAACACCTCTTTCGTTAACGCTCGCACTGCTTTCAGCCGTTTCATTATATACGACATATCGCCTTCAAGCTTCAATCTGTTGCTCATTACCAATCTCATGGCATCCTGTTGCCCTGAAACTAACAGTTTCCAAGAGCTATATTTCCCAGAAAGCTTGAAAGCGGCGTCTTCGTGTTCACCTGGAGCCACAGGCGTCATGTTTCTGACACTACCATGCCAGAAATCTGTCCAGAAATATAGTGCTGCACCCCTCAAGTCCTCTGCAGATAACTTTGAGATTTCTCTCAACATTTCGCTTACGTCCAATCCTTTAGTAGAGGCACCCAACGGTATGCCCAATTTCTTTTCAAGAAAATCGCCCATAGGAGTGCCTTTATACTTCTTTCGGTCCTCCGCTGGCATCATATCAAAGAAGCTCAGGAAACCTTCCATAACTTCTTTTCTGCTTAGATCCCTCAGAAATCCCTCGTCACCCTCGATTATACATAGGAAATCGCCTTCCCAATCCTTTGACGCCTCTTTGTACTCCTCACTCCTCTTTGCGACCTCTAACACTGCCTCCACCCATTCTCTCGACGGGAATATAGCCATTTTACCACCTCCAATCTTATGTTCTTTTCTTATAAATAAAAATCCTCCGCAGGCAGCCGAACTAGTATTAGATCAACTGGTGTTAACCACTGAGACGGCCAATCCTTGGAGGTTCATAAACTAAAATGCTCGGTTTTACAACACCTTTCCTGCTTGGCTACACCCACTCCTGTTACTGAGGTCTACCCCCTCAGCGGGAGCAGAGCGAAAAGTGAGACATGAACCCATATCGTGGCAGAGCTTCGCAGGCATGTTATATCAGGGGCATGGGCATTTGTCAACTGTGAGGAGACCTAAAGCACACGGCAATGCGTCCAGACGCAAATTTGATCCGCTGTGCTCACATCGCGCTCCTCCGAGTTCCGCCAGGCGCCGCCGACATGAACATCCGTGAGTATCGAAAAGAAGGTGTAAAACGCAGTGTATGAACAAAGAAAAAGGGCTGAAGTTGCGACTGCACAAGCTGCCAAGGGTTCAACGATCTGGACAATTGTTACCAATAAGCTTCGCTCAATGGCATCCTCTCGCTCGGGTAAGGCTGAGATTCAAAAGCAATACATAGTGAAGATGGTTTTCATTCGAATGAACTGAGCAGAAACTAAGAGAGGTTGGGCCAAAGCCCGGCTATTGCCAAGATATCTGGAACAACCTCTTCCCTGCCAATTGCCATTATGTGCACTCCGTCGCAGATCGAATCCTTTTTCAGTGCAGCGATCATCCAGCCGGCAATCTCGATACCTTTATTGAGCGCTTCACCTTTGGGCGCGCTCCCCATTTCATCGATCAGGTCTTGGGGTACGAAGATGCCGGGTACGTTCTCGTTCATATACTTCGCCATTCTCGCTGATGCGAGCAGGACTATACCCGCCAGAATCTTGACCGAGAATTGACGGGCATAGTCCATGA
>JAUWZB010000006.1 GCA_030615555.1 Dehalococcoidales bacterium | reverse complement strand
TTCTTGCCGCTGCCGCAGGGGCAGGGATCATTGCGCCCCACTTTTTGGCCCACCGCTACCGCCTCCTTGCGCTTCGCCGCCTCTGCCATTGGAGACGGCGCGGGCGCCTTCTCCTTAACGATGCCTACCTTATAGATGGTGTGCACTACATCATGGGCGATGCCTGAGAGAAGGCTCTGGAACGTGGCCTGCCCCTCCTGCTTGTACATAACCAGCGGATCCCTTCCCCCCACCGCCTCCAGCCCGATGCCCTGGCGCATGTTCTCCATGGCGGTCAGGTGTTCCACCCAGAGCCGATCGATGGTGCGCAGCATCACCAGCCTCTCCAGCACCCTCATGTTCTCAGGACCAAGCTCTCGCTCCCGCTCCTCATATACCGAGCTCGCATGCTCCAGAAGCCGCTCCTCGATGTCGCCCCGGCTCACCTGGGAGAGGGCGCTGGCGCTCAGAGTTGGCGGCAATGACAAAATTGTGCCTACCTCGTTCACCAAGCCTTCAAGGTCCCAATCCTCAGCATGATCGCTGGCGAGGTAAGAGGCAACGAGGCTCTGAGTCTCCTCCGTGATCATGGACTGGATATTCGCCTTGATGTCGGCACCGCTGAGAATCTTCCTTCGCTCGCTATAGATCACCTCGCGATGCTTATTCACTACATCGTCATAGTCCACCAGATGCTTTCTGATGTCGAAGTGGTAGCCCTCGATCTTGGTCTGAGCACTTTCGATGGCCTTGCTCACCAGGGAGTGCTCAACAGGGATGTCCTCATCGAGATGGACCCGCTCCATCAAGCTCTTGATCCGGTCACCACCGAAGCGGCGTACCACATCGTCCTCCAGCGATACATAGAAGCGGGAGCTTCCCGGATCGCCCTGACGGCCCGCGCGCCCGCGGAGCTGATTATCGATGCGCCTCGCCTCATGACGCTCCGTGCCGACGATGTGAAGGCCACCCTTCTCGGCGATCCCTGGTCCGAGCATGATATCCACGCCTCGCCCCGCCATATTGGTAGCCACCGTCACTGCCCCCGGCTGACCCGCCTGAGCGATAATCGCCGCCTCCTTCTCGTGGTGCTTGGCGTTTAAGACCTCATGGGGAATGCCCTTCCGCTTCAGCAAATCGCTCAGGTGCTCCGACTTCTCGATGGAGACCGTGCCCACCAGCACAGGACGCTCCACGGTGTGGAGCTCTTCGATCTCACGGGCCACGGCGCGGAACTTCGCTTCCTCATTCTGGTAGATCTGGTCGGGATTGTCGGCGCGGATCATCGGCTCATTTGTGGGGATGACCACCACCTCAAGCTTATATATCTTGTAAAACTCCTCGGCCTCGGTGACCGCGGTGCCGGTCATCCCGGCAAGCTTTTCATAGAGGCGGAAGTAGTTCTGGAAGGTGATGGTGGCCAGGGTTATATTCTCCCGCTGCACCTGAACCCCCTCCTTGGCCTCGATGGCCTGGTGCAGCCCCTCGGAGTAACGACGACCATGCATCAGCCGCCCGGTGAACTCATCGACGATAATCACCTGTCCATCCTTGACCACATACTCGCGATCCCTCTTGAAGAGGACATACGCCTTCAGGGCGCTTTCCAGGTAATACCTGAGGTGGGAGTGTTCAGGGTTTTCCCAGAAGTCAGGGATATTGAGTGCCCGCGCTACCTTGGCATGGCCCTCCTCGGTTAGTTGCACCGCCCTGTTCCTCTCGTCCACCTCATAGTCTCCCTCAGCATCCTCTCTGTCGTCCTTCTTTGGGCGAAGTCGAGGGACAAGTTTGGCGAACGTGAGGTATGCCTGCGCAACCTCTGCGGGCTGCGCCCCGCTAATGATGAGGGGGGTGCGCGCCTCATCGATGAGGATGTAGTCCACCTCATCGACAATGGCATAATGAAGGGGACGCTGCACACACTGGGAGAGGTCGAGGACCATGTTACCTCTGAGGTAGTCGAAACCGAACTCGTTGTTGGTGCCATAGGTAACATCGGCCTCGTAGGCCTGGCGGCGGGTAATGGGCCTCAGGTGTCGCCACGCCGGGTCCTCCGAGTCGTGATCCGGGTCGAAGAGGAAGGAGGCTTCGTGCTGGATGCTGGCCACAGAGAGCCCCAGGAGATGATAGATGGGGCCCATCCAGTGGCAGTCTCGCTTTGCCAGGTAGTCGTTCACCGTAACCACGTGGGCCCCTTTGCCGGTAAGGGCGTTGAGGTAAATTGGGAGGGTGGCCACCAGGGTCTTGCCCTCGCCGGTCTTCATCTCGGCGATCTTCCCCTGGTGAAGCACGATGCCCCCCATAAGCTGGACATCGAAGTGGCGCTGGGAGAGGGTGCGCTTTGCCGCCTCCCGAACCGCGGCGAAGGCCTCGGGGAGAAGCCCGTCCAGCGATTCGCCCTTCCCCACCCGAGCCCTGAACTCATCGGTCTTCCGGCGAAGCTGGTCATTGGAGAGGGCCTCGAACTCGGGCTCCAGGGAGTTGATGCGCTCGACCGTGGGCTCGAGACGCCTCAGCTCCTTCTCATTGGAATCGATTAAACCGCCAAGCCGCTTGAGCATGCTCACTCACCACCGATTATTTCCCTGGCCTCCTCAGCCCTCGATTCCAGGACCGCAACCGTTACCTCCCCCATGCCATCAACGGTGAAGGCATGAACCGAACCGGCAGCATCCGATCTTAAGATACAAGGTATGCCATTGCTCTCCAGCAGGCCCTTTATAACATGAGCCTCCATCTCACCAGAGGCGCGATAGACATCCACCAATTTTCCCTTTTCGCCTTTTTCGCCCATTTCACTCGTTTCGCTCGTTTAACCTTGCATAAAATGAAGTCGCTACAATAATTTCTCGCTTTCTTACTCGAACATCGCCCCTACGGAGAGCCCGGCGTGGATACGGTGGATCGCCTCGCCAAGGAGCGATGCTATGGAGAGGACGGTGATATTTTCGTTCTTCTTGCTCTCCGGAATGGGGATGGTATCAGTGACCACCACCTCCTTAACCGGGCTTGCGGCGATCCGCTCGATGGCGGGACCGGAGAAGACGGGGTGCGTGCAACAGGCATAAACCTCCGTGGCCCCAGCCTCCTCCAAAGCGGCCACCGCAGTGACTAGTGATCCTGCGGTATCGATCTCATCATCGATCAGGAGGGCGTGCATCCCGGCGACCTCGCCAATGATATTGAGGGTCTCCGCCCTATCGATATTGCCCACCCTCCGCTTCTCAATAATTGCCAGCGGAGTATCGAGCCGCTCCGCGAAGTCGCGTGCCCGCTTGGAGATGCCAATGTCGGTGGCCACCACTACCAGGTTCTCCAGGGCCTTACCTTCGAAGTAGCTGCTCAAGATATAGAGCGCGGTCAATTCATCCACCGGTATAGTGAAGAAGCCCTGAATCTGCCCGGCATGAAGGTCCACGGTCAAGAGGCGGTTGGCCCCAGCTACCGTGATCATATCGGCGATCAGCCGTGCGGTTATTGGCACCCTTGGCTGGTCCTTCTTATCGGTGCGCCCATAGCCATAATAGGGAACCACTGCGGTGATGCGCCCCGCCGAAGCCCGCCTCAGGGCATCTAGCATGATAAGTAGCTCCATCAGGCTCTTATTCACCGGGGATGAGATCGGCTGGATGGCAAACACATCTCGCTCCCGCACATTCTCCAGGACGCGCACAAAGATATTCTCATTGCTGAATTCGAAGACTTCAGACTTGCCCAAAGGGATGCCCAGATAATCGCAGATCCCTTGAGCTAAAGCCGGGTGAGCATTTCCTGTGAAAACCTTCAGCTCGTCAACCAAAGCTCCTCCTTAGTTATATCATCTACCCTTAAACTGGGCTTCCCTTTTTTCGATAAAGGCATTCACGCCCTCGCGGTGGTCCTCGGAGCTAAGCGCCAGCGCCTGGCAGGCGGCTGCCGTCTCCAGCGCTGCCTCCATGTTAACCTCAAGCGCCTTGTAGGCCAGCATCTTGGACATCTGAATCGCTATCGGGGGGCCTTTGGCGATCTCCCGCGCCAGCTCCATCGTCTCCCTCTCTAGTTCTTCAGCGGGAATAAGCCTGTTCAGCACCCCGATGCGCTCCGCCTCCTCCGCCTCTAGGAAATCGCCGGTGAACAAAAACTCTAGCCCCCTGCCCAGCCCCATGAGACGGGTATAGAGCCATGTACCGCCCCCGCCCGGGATGAGCCCGATCCTCACGAAACCGTTCCTAAACCTGGCCTTCTCCGAGCCCACCCTCATATCGCAGCCGAAAGCAAAATCGCAGCCAGCACCTACAGCAGCGCCGTTAACCATGGCAATGGTTGGCTTGTCCATCTTCTGGAGTCCAAGAGTTACACTCTGGTAGCTTTTCCGCACATTGCGACGCATCCCTTCGGGGGTTCCGACGAGTCCGCTAGCCTTACCCCCTTCACTCACATCGGCACCGGAGCAGAAGACACGCCCGGCGCCGGTGAGAACCACCACCCTTACATCGTCATCCCGGGCCAAATCATCCAGCGCCGCTACCAATTCCCGCAACATCTGCTCGTTCAAAGCATTCATCCTCTCAGGCCGGTTCATGGTGATGGTAGCGATGTGATCCTCTTTTTTTAGAATAATGGTCTCAAAATCCACAGAACTCTCCCCTCATTACAATACTATTTGCCAGACCTTAACTTTACATTTTAGCACAAAAAGACCCCCCGATACAATTTGATGTGCGTGCCTCGATTAGCGATTAGCGCTTATTGCTCCTGAGCCAGGGTCTCCAGCGCGGCCCGCGCCGCCTCTTTCTCCGCCTGCCGCTTGCTCTTACCATGTCCCCTGCCAATCACGCTGCCGCCGACAATCACCTCTACGGTGAACTCCTTGGCATGGTCCGGGCCCACTGCCTTAATGGTTCGATAAAGCGGGGCCGCACGATGCTTTGCCTGAGCGATCTCCTGAAGCTGAGACTTATAGTCCGCAGTAAGCCGCTCCTCAACAGCTCTCCCCATCTCGCCAGCGAAAAGCCGGAGCACAAAAGCCCTGCAAGCGGCGAAGCCCTGATCAATCAAGATGGCCCCGACTACCGATTCAAAGGCTCCTGCCAGGATGGACTGCTTGGTGCGCCCCCCACTGGCCTCCTCGCCACGCCCCAGATAAAGGTAATCGCCAAGCCCCAGGGAGCTGGCTAACCGAGCCAGGGTTTCCTTGCGCACCAGCGCCGCCCGCAGCTTGGTCATCCCCCCCTCAGATAGGTCGGGAAAATCTTTATAGAGCTTCTCAGCGATAACAAAGCCTAGCAGGGAATCGCCCAGGAACTCCAGACGCTCGTTAGTGGGCAGGGTAAAGTCGGGATTTTCGTGGAGGTAGGAGCGGTGAACCAGCGCTTGATGAAAGAGAGAGGGGTTCTTGAAGGCGATGCCAAGCGTGTCCTGTAAATCAGCAAACTCAGCCAAGATTCAACCCCCTATCAACATACTTATCCAGCCTCGATTTGTCAAGGCGAGCATGATATAATCGAGTCTAATGGAAAACCTGGCCTCAAAAATGCGCGAACGCCTGCCCGCAGAGCTCATTGCCTTTCTCCGCATCGCCGGGGAGGGGGCCGAGGCACAAGGGCAGAGACTCTATCTTGTCGGCGGGGCGGTGCGCGATCTTCTCCTGGAGCGTCCCAATCTGGACTTCGACCTGGTGGTGGAAGGCGACGCCCCCCGCCTCGCTCGCCAGCTTGCTAAAGGGGAGGGGATAGGTGGCGAGAACGAAAAAGGCGGGGAGCGGGTGACAGTTCACCGTCAATTTGGCACGGCAAAGTTCCGCCGAGGGAACTTAAGCATCGACCTGGTTACGGCGCGCTCCGAAACCTATGCCAAACCCGGGGCCCTGCCCACAGTGCAGCCAGGAACGATCCGGGACGACCTTCTCAGGCGGGACTTCTCGATAAACGCCATAGCCATCGACCTGAGCCCTGCCTCATTTGGCCAGTTAGTTGACCCCCATGGTGGCCGGAGCGACCTGGAGCAGGGACTGATTCGCATCCTTCATGAGCGGAGCTTCATCGATGATGCCACGAGAATTCTTCGGGCACTTCGCTATGAGCAGAGGCTCGGTTTTAAGCTGGAGCAAAATACTGAGCGACTGCTCCGCGAGCATAAATCAATGCTGGACACCATCAGCGGCGATCGGATAAGGCACGAACTGGAGCTTATCCTGAAAGAGGACTGCCCCGAGCAAATCCTGGAGCGTGCCCAAATTCTGGGGGTGCTCCAACAGCTTCATCCCTCCCTGAGAGGCAATGGATGGCTGGCGGAGCGATTTCGTGAGGCTCGCCAAAAAGCTACACCAGACCCCGCTCTTTATCTATTATTGCTTGTCTATCCTCTCAGCGAGGAGGAGATCGAACACCTCATTGCCCGCCTTAAGATAGTGGGGGAATTGGAGCGAAACATGCGACAGGTGCCCCGCCTGAAGGGGGACCTCACCGCCCTGGCCGACCCCACCCTCCTTCCAAGCGGCGTCTACCGTCTGCTCAAGCACTACCCCCCTGGGACGATCGCCGCTTGTGCCCTGGCCTGCGACTCTCCGATAATTCGCTCCCGCCTTGAGCGATACCTTAACGACCTGCGTTATGTCAAGACATCCCTAGATGGGGAGGACCTAAAAAGATTGGGAGTGGGGCTCGGTCCTCGCCTGGGAAAGATGCTGGAGGCGCTCCGGGAGGCAAAGCTGGACGGCAGGGTAAGCACCAAGGAAGAGGAGGAGGCCCTGGTTCACCAATGGCTTGGGGGAAATCTTAAATGAGCGTCCTCAGCTCAGGGGGTCGCTAATCGATACGGAACAACCACCCTTTTAGGTCACAGCCAGCAACCCGGGTCAGCGGCAAGCATGTCGCCGGTTCTCTCGTAGGCTCGGCCCCGGCACCCGGTGCACTCCATCCTATATTCGCATTCGCCACACCCGCCCTTCAGGAGTTCCCGCGCGCGGAGTTGACCTAGAATCGCTGACTCTTGCCATATCTGGGTGATGCTTCTCTCCCTCACATTGCCGAGCGCGACCTGAAGCAGCATGCAGGGGTTTACTTCCCCATTCGCCCTTATGACTATATAGCCGAAGGGCATCCCGGCGGCGCACCCCCTGCCGTAGTAAGGGACTCTTCGTAGCATCTCCATAGGGACATGTTTAGGGCGAATCTCCCGCTGCTTAAGAATTAAAGGATACATAGGGCAGGCGGGCACCCTGATGAGAATCGGGCAATCTACCTGGGCCTCGGCCAGCCACTCCATTACTGCTTTTCTTTCCCCAGGCTCCAGCACCTCAGCCTGGCATTCTTCCTTGGCCCGGCCAGCCTCTACTAGGTCGAAGAATTCAACGGCATTGGCGCCACTTTCCACAGCCAGCTTAAGCATGTCTGGAATCTGGGAAAGGGTCCCCTTTCTAATGACCATGTTGAATTGAAAGGGTAAGCCCACCATCCTCAAGGCAGATGCCCCCGCCAGGGCCTCATGAAAAGACCCCGACTTGCCACGAAAGGAGTCATGGGTCTCGGCATTGGCTCCGTCGAGGGAAATGGACACCGATCGCACCCCTGCCTCCGCCATTTTTCTGGCCATCTTCTCATCGATGAGGGTGCCATTGCTCCCCACCCCGGTCATTATCCCCTTCTTTGAGGCATAGGAAACGATCTCAAGAAGGTCCTCCCTTAGTAGAGGCTCGCCCCCATCGAAAACCAACAGCCCGATTCCCCAGCCTGCCAGGTCATCGATCAGCCTGAGGGCTTCCTCAGTGGAGAGCTCATCGGGGGACCCATCCTTGGTGGCCTCGCTGTAGCAATGCTTGCAGGTTAGGTTGCACTTCGTGGTGATGCTATATGAGACTAGAAAGGGAGGCTTAACTTCCATTATAAATTGAGCCATGCCGCCACCTCTCCAGGTAGCTGGCGCGCCGGGCCGCTTTTCACCACGCAAAGCGGCAACGACCCTAAGAAGGCAGCGCCATAGTACTTCGATTTGATTCTACGGTCAAGGACCACGATCGCCCCTCGGTCGCTCCTGGTGCGGATCAGGCGTCCGAAGCCCTGCTTGAACCTTAGAACCGCCTGGGGAAGGGCATACTCGTTGAAGGGGTCCTCGAAAAGCTCGGAGCGGGCCACGAATACCGGGTCGGTGGGCACGCTGAAGGGAAGCCTGGCCATCACCAGCACGCTGAGCGCCTCGCCCACCACATCGATGCCCTCCCAGAAGCTCGCGGTGCCCAGGAGCACGGCTCTGGGATTGGCTTTGAAGGCCTGGAGAAGCTGCCTGGGGGCGCCATCGATCCCCTGCCCCAGAACAATGATGTCCTCCCCCTGGAGGGGAGCACGGATCGCCTCATCGCTTGCCCTGAGCGACGCATGGGAGGTGAAAAGAGTGAGGGCTCTTCCCCCAGTGGCGCGGCAGAGGTCGATTAACACCTGCGCCACAGCCTGCTGATAGCCCGGCTGACCTGGCTCCGGGATATCCTCAGGGATATAAACCAGCGCCGCCCCCATATAATCGAAGGAGGAGCCCAGAAGGAGCTCGCTGGTGTCTTTAAGCCCCAGCCGTCCCTTGATATACTCGAAATGGCCCTCGGTGCTTAATGTGGCGCTGGTGAGCACCAGGCACTCCTTCCGGGAGAAGAGGTCATCCTCCAGAACCTGCCCCACATGAAGCGGCGCAGCGCACAAGGTAAGGATAATGCCCTTTAAAGAGAGCCAGTAGATTTTTTCGCCTTTTTCGCTCTCCCCGCCCTTCTCATCCCCCTGTTGATAGACTGAGGAGTTTATCCGGTGGCACAGCTCGCCGCCGCGATAGATTAAGGATGAAAGCTCGACCATCAGGTCTTCATAGTCCAGAATATCGGATAGCGGCTCAAGCATCGCATAAAGGCGATTCAGCCCGGAATCGATCTCCCCCAGTGCCAGGCTCAGGTTCTCCCAGGCGAGCGCCACCCTCCGCCACCCGGGCTGGCTGCGCACTACTCTAGTTAGGCGCAACCGATGCTCATACTCCCCTTGATCCTCAGTATGAGCTTCCAGAAAATGCCAGAGGACATCGAAGAACTCAAGGACGCGGTCACGGCCGTGTTCTACAATGCGATGAATGCTTTGCGCTAACTCCTCTATCTCCTTTTGGCGGGATGGCGAAAGGGAGCTCCCTCTAAAGTGGCCGCCAAGCTCGAAAAGAAGCCCGGCATAATGTTCCCCTGCCACCCTCTCGCTGAGGCGATTTAGATAGCCACTCAGGTCGCGCTCCCCCACCTTAAAGCCCCATTGCTCCGTAGCCTCCTCCTCAAGATGGTGCGCCTCGTCGATGATGAGATGGCGATATTCGGGCAAGACATTGCTCCCGGTGGCGATCCCCGAGAGTAGCAGGGCGTGATTCACAATGATAAGATGGGCCCCCTCCGCCTTTTTCCTCGCCCGATAGAGGAAGCAATGTCCTCGCCTCTGATAGGGGCACTGAACTCCAAGGCAGCTCTCTGCCTGGGCGCAGACCCTATTCCAGACGGGGAGTTCCTCCCCTCTGAAGCTGAGTTCCGCCCGATCCCCGGTCGAGGTGGTTGTCAACCAAACCAGGGTGCGCAACAGAAGCCTGACCTCCTCCAGGGAGAGGGCCTGGCCCCTTCTTAGCAAGTTCCAGCGCCTGAGACAGAGGTAGTTATTTCGCCCTTTAAGCTGCGTATAGCGGAGGGATTCCTGTTCCAGCGCCCCTGCCAGGTCGGGGATGTCCTTGCCCATCAGTTGCTCCTGAAGGTTTATGGTGTTTGTGGAGATAACCACAGGAACACCGTTCTCCAGAGCGAAAAAGATGGCCGGCAGGAGATAGGCGATGGACTTGCCCGTTCCCGTGCCTGCCTCCACGATGAGGCGCTCGCCTTTGTTCAGCGCCCCAGCCACCGCCTGCATCATCGCCACCTGCTCCGGGCGATGCTCGAATTGGGGGAGGGCCCGCGCCACCAGGCCCCCACTCCCCAGCATTCGGGTCAGCTCCTCCAGGTCTAAAGGCTTTCTCTCCGGGAGGGGGACAAGGCGCTCCTCTTTTTCGCGCACTTTACCAAGGACATTGAGCGCCAATTCACCCGCCTGAGAAAAGACATCCCCTGGCTTTTCCCCTGCTATCTGGCGAAATAGGTGAGCCAGCGGCCAGTCTATCCCCCCACTCAGCCGATCGAGCTCAGCAAGGATAGAGATGTCCAGAGCCCGGGCTTTATCGAGGAGCGCCAAAAATACATCCTTGGCCGTTGTCGCGTCGGGAAGGGCGCGGTGGTGAATGGGGGAGGAAATGCCAAGCTCCTCGGCTATCGCAGAGAGGCGATAATCGGAAAGCGCCGGCAGCAGGATAGTGGCCAGCTCGAGGGTATCATAAATTTTGTTTTTTAGGCTAACCCCCTTTTCGGAAAGAAAGCCGAGATCGAAGGCGGCGCTCTGCCCAATAATGGGATGGTCGCCGAGGAAGGAGACCAGAGTGCCAAGAACCACCGCTAGTGGGGGAGCGGCTTCCACCTCTCGGGGGGTGAGCCCGGTGAGTATTTGGATGCGATAGGGCAACAGGCGATAGGGCTTCACCAGGGTGTGAAAGGTGTCCACCACCTCAGCACCGCGAAACTTGACCGCCCCGATCTCAATAATCTCATCGCTCGAGGGGTCAAGCCCCGTGGTCTCCAGGTCAAGGGAAACAAATGACTCATTCATCGAAACCGAGAACGGGGAGCGCTAAAGCATCCTTTTGGCCACGATATGCCCCATAATAATGCAAATCATTTTCATGCCCTCCTGCGCCGCCATATTATTATTATGATGCCCCCGATAATAACCGCGATACAAATACCGATGATAACCCAGATCCACCACGCCAGTTCGCTCCACCACTCCATCTCGCTCCACGTGTCCCAATAGCGGGGTAATAGCTCCCACCCCTTATAGGCCAAATAGCATCCGATGAGCGTCTTGGGTAGGCGTCCCGCAATGGTCGCCAGAATGAATTTCCAGAAGGGAAACCGCAATGCTCCGGCGGCGATGCCCACGACGTCGAAAGGAAGCGGGGTAAGGGCGAATAGAAATATGGTCGCACTCCCGTAGCGCTTCATCCAGCCCTCCGCCCTTTTATACCACTTTGATTGCTCGGGAGTGATGATTGTGGCCCCAGCGTAACCAGCAAGGTATGCGGTAGACTCCCCCAGCCCTCCACCAACTGTCGCCACCACTGCCACTAAAGCCCAGTTAAGAGCAGGAGTGGCGGCGATGACCCCGATGACGGCGAAACCGGGCAAGGGGAAAATGACAGTGACACTGGTGATAAATGCCACCAGGAAGGCGCCGAGGTAGCCATACTGCTCAAACCCTTCCAAATATGGCCAGAGGCGAATAATGGCATAGCAAAGGGCCGCAACCGTGATAACCATCGCAGCTCCCAGTAGCCATTTCGTCGTCCCGCTTAGCTCCCTTGGCTGGTAGATGCGACGAGCTAAGCTAGTTAGAGAAGTATTAACGCCGCGCCATGGTCTGAACAAGATAAGTCTCCAGCCCCCCTTATAGGAAACGATAATATATCGCTTTCGCCATGGTATGCCCCATATCGGTCTATACCACCATGCAAGTCATTTTCATGCCCGCCTGCGCCGCCATATTATTATGCCCCCGATAATAACCGCGATATAAATACCGATGATAGCCCAGATCCACCACACCAGCCCGCTCAATGTCTCCCATCCCAAATAGGCCAGATAGCACTCAATGAAAGTCCGTGGCAGGCGTCCTGCCAGGGTCGCCAAAAGGAATTTCCAGAAAGGAAACTTCAATGCTCCGGCGGCAATGCCCACGATGTCGAAAGGAAGCCATGTAAGGGCGAAGACAAATATGGTAATACTCCCGTAGCGCCTCATCCAGTCCTCCGCCCTTTTATACCACTTTGATTGCTCAGGACTGATGACCACAGCCCCACCGTAACCAGCAAGGTATGCCGTAAACTCCCCCAGCCCTCCACCAATTGCCGCTGCCAGTGCCACCAAGGCCCAGCTAAAGGCAGGGCTGGCGGCCATGGCCAGTATTACAGCGATACCAGGTATTGGGAAAAGAACAGAGTTGCTGGAGACAAATGCCACCAGAAAGGCGCCAATATAGCCATACTGCTCTAACCCCTCAAGATATGGGGTGAGGAGGTAGATGCTATAGCAAAGGAGAGCAATCAAGACAACGACGACAGCTATCAGCAGCCACCTCTTCGCCCCGCTTAGCTCCCCTAGCCGGGAGATGCGACGAGGTAAGCTAGCCAAAGAAGTGTTAACGCCGCGCCATGGTCTGAACAAGATAAGTCTCCAGCCCCCCCCTTCTAAGGGAGCGATATATCCCCTCCCCTTGAGCCTTATCCCGCACCATGGTGAAAAGGGTGGGGCCCGAGCCTGCGAGGTGAACATTATCGGCGCCCAGCGCGTAAAAGTGCTGCCAGTACACCTCAAGCCCAGCATAGGCGGTGAAGGAAACCCTCTCGAAGGTGTTGAAAAAGGAGGAGAGTGGGGGCTCACCTCCCTGATGAAGTAGCGTAACCATTCTCCTGGTGAATTGCCCCTCGCTAAAGTAGGATGGATCCAGTGAGGCGTAGAGGCGCTCCGTTTTACTTGACGGAACATTAACGGGTGGCCTGAAGAGGACTACCCATGAAGCGGGGAAAGGGGGTAGCGGGCTAACCCGCTCGCCGCGCCCTTCCCCGAGGGCGGTGCCTCCATAGAGAAAGAAGGCGGTATCGGAGCCGAGCCTCGATGCCAACCGGAGCAGTTGATCCAACGATAGGCCCAATCCCCAAAGCTCATTGAGGGCTCGCAGGGTCGCCGCGGCATCGCTGGCACCACCCCCCAGTCCTGCGGCGATCGGAATGCCCTTTTTAACAGAGATCGATGCCCCCCTCTGCGAGCCAGCCGCCTCCTGAAGCAACCTCGCGGCCTCAAGTGCCAGATTTTGGGGCGATTCCAGGTCGGGATGGTCATAATCCAGGGTTATCCCACGATGCTCCTCAAAGGAAAGAGTATCTTTGAGGTTGATCTCCTGGAAGACGGTGGCAACCTCGTGGTAGCCATCGGCACGTCTGCCCAGCACCTCAAGGGTCAGGTTGATCTTTGCATAGGCAGAGACGGTTAGCATCGCTTTTTTTGCACTTCGTGAACGTCTCTTCAGACAGAGCGACTCCGAATTGGTCTATGACATCTCTCCTAATAAGGCCTTGGTCAAGTTCGAAAAAACACCCGATAAACCCTGGCCCACTCCTCAAGGCTTAGCGTCTCAGCGCGCCGCTTCTGGCTTATCCCCGCTTCCTCCAGCAAAGCTGCGACCTCCCCCGGTGCCATCTCAAGGCCCTGCGCCAGGGAATTGCGCAGTTGCTTACGGGGCGCTGAAAAACCGCCACGAACCACTTTGAAGAATTTAGCTTCATCCGCCACCGCCACCCGAGGGCACTCATATAGGTCGATGCGCACAATAGCAGAGTCCACCTTCGGCGGGGGGTAGAAGCTCTGTGCCGGGACGTAGTCCACGATGGCGGGCTTGCCATAAAGTTGCACGCTGACGCTAAGTAAGCTCATCTTGCCAGGTGGGGCCACTATCACCTGAGCTACCTCCTTTTGCAGTGTGACTACCATAAGATGAGGCTTAATCTGGGCCTCCAGAAAGTGGCGTAGCACTGCGGAGGCGATATAGTAAGGGAGGTTGCCCACCACCTTATAGGGGGCTGCAAAACCTAACAATGATCCCGGGTCGCTCTCCAGGACATCGGTATTGATAATGGCGACATTGGGCCAAGGAGCAAGGGTTTCCTGGAGGGCGGCAGCCATCCTGGTATCGACCTCGACAGCGATAACCCGGCCTGCCCCCTTCGCCAGCTCCCTGGTCAATATGCCCAGGCCGGGTCCCACCTCAACCACGGTATCGCTGGGGGTGAGCTCCGCTGCCGAGATCAGCTTCCTGAGCACCCGCTCATCGACCAGGAAATGCTGTCCCAGCCCCTTCTTCGCGCGAAGGTCGAGACGACGAAGTTCCTTCTTGGTTCGATTGAGGAGCAACCCGCGATCCTTTTTTTCGCCCTTTATGGGGCGTGGTTCATGGAACGCTTCTTCATCTTTATCGCCTATGCACTTGCTCCAGAAAATCGCCACCATTATTGAATGAAAATTGGACGAAAAGATGAAAAAAGGTCGTGCACCCGCCGTCGATCCCGCCCCCCAGCTTGCCCCCTGTCAGCCAGCTCTAACCAGGCAACCCTGCGGCACCCAGAAACCACTATTTACCGCTGCTTCCTTCCGGACCTGACGGGGTTCATAGCATTCTGCCGCGCAGGACCCAGTCTTCAACACCACTTAATAGAGGCAGTCCCAAAAGGCTCAAGACCTCGAGAGGGAATTCCGCCCCGCTATAGCGGATTGCGGGTACAGGGCACCGCTAGCTCCCCGCCTAGCACGACCTCGCTACGATACTAGCCCACCCATGGTGCGTTGTCAAGCTTATTCGCTCGTTGCGGGTCGCTGAATCGGTTGCCTTCTGCAGCTCCAACTGGGCGGGGGTCGCCAACACTAGTGAACCGTGAAACCTTGCCTATAATGGGGGCTTCGGGTAGAATAAGAGGGTGATGGAGATTCGCAAGGCGGTAATCCCGGCGGGCGGCTGGGGAACCAGGTTCCTGCCGGCAACCAAGGCCCTCCCCAAGGAGATGCTCCCCCTGGCGGATAAGCCCCTGATCCAGTATATCGTTGAGGAGGCTGTGGCCTCGGGCATGGAGCAGATCATCATTGTAACCTCCTCCGGGAAAAGCGTCATTGAGGACCACTTCAACCGGAACTTTGAGCTGGAATCCGTGCTTCAGCAAAAGGGGGAATTGGAACTGCTGGGGGAGGTACAGCGCATCGCTGCGCTGGCTAATATATGCTTCATCAGCCAACAGGAGCCGCTTGGGCTGGGGCAGGCCATCCTCGCCACTAGAGAGCTGGTGGGCGATGAGCCCTTCGCCGTTTTTTTGCCCGATGACCTCTTCGATACCGAGCCTCCCCTCACCAAGCAGATGCTGGAGGTATACCGGCGCTATAAGGGGAGCGTGATCGCCCTTTGGCGAGTGGCAAAGGAGGATACCAAAAGATACGGCATCGTTAAGGCAGAGCAAGCGGCGGAGCGGGTACATCGAATCCTGGATATGGTGGAAAAGCCCGCGCCTGAGGAAGCGCCCTCGGACCTGGCGATACTGGGTAGATATATCCTCACCCCTGAGATCTTCGAAGCGCTAAGGGGCACCCCACTGGGCAAGGGGGGAGAGATCCAGCTCACCGATGGCCTGGCGCTCCTGCTCAAGCAGCAAGCGATCTACGGCTATGAGCTTGAGGGGACTTACTACGATGCCGGCAAGCCATTGGGCTTACTTAAGGCCTCGGTAGCCCTGGGCCTACGCCACCCCAGAATGGGCGCCGATTTCAGGGAATATCTGAAGAAGCTGACCCGAGACTAGAGCTTGAGCACCTCCACGAAGGCCTCAGGGGGGATCTCCACCCGGCCCACCACCTTCATGCGCTTCTTGCCCGCAGCCTGCTTCTCCAGGAGCTTGCGCTTTCTGGTGACATCGCCCCCATAGCACTTGGCGATCACGTCCTTGCGTAGCGCTTTGATATTCTCTCTGACGATGACCCGCTGCCCGATGGCTGCCTGAAGGGCGACATCGAAAAGCTGCCTGGGGATGAGGCCCTTAAGTTTCTCCACCAAAGCCCTCCCTTGCCGATAGGCCCGATCCTCAGGGATGATGAGGGAAAGGGCATCGATAGGCTGGTTATTGACCATGATCTCCAGCTTCACCAACCGCGCCGGTCGGTAGGCAGAGAAGGTATAGTCCATAGAGGCGTAGCCCTGGGTGCGCGACTTAAGCTGGTCATAGAAATCGACGATGACCTCCGCGAGGGGGATCTCATACTGGAGGAGCACCCTGAGCGCGGAGCCCGTCTCCTGGGATTGATGCGCTTCCCGCACAAAATACTCCATCCCCTTATACTCGCCCCTCCGCCCCCTTAGGAGCTCCATCACCGTGCCGATATATCTGACGGGGGTGATGATGGTGATGGACATCCAAGGGTCCCTAAGCTCCCTGATCTCGCCCGTGGGGGGCAGCATCGAGGGATTAGACACCGTGAGCTCCTGGCCATCGTGCTTAGTGAGCTGGTAGGCGACGCTGGGAGCAGTGGCCAGCAGATCAAGCCCATACTCCCGCTTCAGCCGCTCCCTAACGATCTCCATATGAAGCATGCCCAGAAAGCCGCAGCGGAAGCCAAAACCCAGTGCGGCGCTGGTCTCCGGCTCATAGGCCAGGGCAGCATCGTTAAGCCTGAGCCTCTCCAGCCCCTCGCGAAGCGGAAGGTAATCCTCCCCCACCAAAGGGTAGAGGCCGGCAAAGACCATGGGCTTGGCGGGGCGATAGCCGGGAAGCGGCTCCACGGCACCCCCCTCCTCCAGGGTGATGGTATCGCCCACCCGACACTCCCCAACGCTTTTAAGCCCGGTGGCGAGGTAGCCCACATCGCCAGAGATGAGGCGCGCTACCGGGGTTAGCCAGGGCTTAAACACGCCGATCTCCAGTGACTCAATGGGTCTCCCCGAGGACATCAGCCTGAGTCGCCTCCCTTTAGAGACCGCCCCATCGACCACGCGCAGATAGGCAATCACCCCTTTATAGGAATCATACTTCGAGTCGAAAATAAGCGCCCGCAGTGGCCCCTGAGCCTCCCCTTTAGGGGGAGGGATCCGCCGGATAATGGCCTCCAGGACCTCCCTCGTCCCGATCCCCTCCTTGGCTGAGGCGAAGATAACCTCGCTATGGAGGAAGCCGATGATACTCTCCAGCTCCTTGGTCACCTTCTCAGGCTCCGCATTGGGCAGATCGATCTTGTTGACCACAGGGATCAGGGTCAGGTTATGTTCCTGGGCGATATAGACATTGGCCAGGGTTTGCGCCTGGATCCCCTGAGCGGCATCGACCACCAATATCGCCCCCTCACAGGCGGCCAGGCTGCGGGAGACCTCATAGGTGAAATCGACATGCCCCGGGGTATCGATAAGGTTGAG
>JAUWZB010000022.1 GCA_030615555.1 Dehalococcoidales bacterium | reverse complement strand
CCACAGCTCCGGCGGAATACGTATTCGGGATATATATCTGCCCGTGGTAAACCCAGACGTCCATCCCCTCCAGCTTCTCGGTTACTTTTGCCATGTGTTAACCTCCTACTCCTCGATCGTCCTGAAGTACAGGATGTCCTGGAAGCCTTGGCCGCGCTTGTCGTAATCCTCTTCCCACACAGCCTGCACCCGCATCCCCTCTTTCAGCTTCTTCGTGTCTGTCTCCTCGAGTAAGTGTCTGAGATAAACGCCATTATCCAGAAGGATGATGGCAGGAGGGTGGGGATTAGAGCACCTCCTACCCTCGTGCGGGTCCCACAGTGGGTAGACCTGATAGGTATACTGGAATACCGTGCCCGTCTGGGGCAGTTCCACCCAGTCCCAACCCATATCCACCTTGCACTTGGGGCAGACCGGTGTCGGTGCGTGCACCCGGATCTCTTTGCACTTCGGGCAGCGGTTAGCCATCAACCTCTTGTTCTCCTTCGCCTCGGCGTAGAGCTTACCTAGGTACCTGCCCGTAGACCAGTGGTAAGGCCGGGGCAAATCGAACTTTATACGAATATACTCCGGCTGTTCCGGCTTTTTCGTCGGGGATCCTTCTGCCATTTCATTGCCTCCTATTACGACCTCTTGAGCAAGAACATCGCCGTCCAGTTGGGTCCGCCGAGGGCAGTGGCAATAGCCGTCTTAATGTCCCTGGTAGCCTGGTGCTCACTGGCATCCCCCCGAATCTGGAGAGCAGCTTCGGCAATGCGAATGACGGGCGTAGCACCGATGGGATTGGTAGCTAGCACACCTCCTGATGGGTTTACAGGGAACTCCCCTTCTATCTCGGTTACCCCCTTCTCTATCAGCTTCCAGCCCTCGTTCTTTTCACAGAAGTGGAAATGCTCATAGAGACTGATTTCTTCCCAGGAAGATGGCTCGTAAATCTCCGCCAGATCGACTTGCTTTCTAACATTAGTTATGCCATTCCTCTTATAAAGCCTTTCGATAGCCACATGCTGAGAGTACGTCTCTGTGCCGGTGGGGTCGCCAAAGCTACCGGCACGGAACGGTTCTTGGTGCACTACCTCGAAATCAGCCACCCAGACCGGTTTCTTGTGGATCTTCTTCGCTCTCTTCTCGGAGGCCAGGACAAGGACACATGCACCGCAGGATTGAGGACAGAAGTCATAAAGCCTGATAGGCCACACCAGATACGGCGACTGCAGTACCTCGTCTACGCTCTTCAGCCCGAGCTTTAGGTGAGAGTAGGGGTTTCTGCACGCTCCCCGGTCTGCTTTAAGCCGGACCATAGCAGCGTGCTCCTCCCGGGCACCGGACTCCTTCATGTAGCTCAATGCCTGCTTGGCGAACTCACTGACGGCACCTGTTACCATCCCTTTGGCAAATGTTGGGACGGCAGCGGCGGAAATGCCAGCGGTAGCATCACCACAATCGTGCTTTTGCCAGCTTATGACCATGGTTATGTCATATAGGCCCGCGGAGATCATATGGCAGCCCTCGCCAACGGCTTCGGAGCCGGTCGTGCCGCCTCCAGTGACTTTCAGTCCGGGCTTTCCTGTTGCACCGACTTCAGCAATCATCCCATGCTCAGGCAGAAGGATTCCCTCAAAGGCCTCCATATTACTGAAGATGAAGGCCTCAATATCCTTTATGCTCAACTGGGCATCGGCCAGAGCCGCCCTCACTGCCTCACCGACCATCTCTGGCAGGTTAACATCGTCCCGTTTACTAGTGTGGTAGGTCTGTCCGACCCCTACTATTGCTGC
Organism: Dehalococcoidales bacterium; assembly: GCA_030615555.1. GTDB lineage: Bacteria > Chloroflexota > Dehalococcoidia > E44-bin15 > E44-bin15 > JAUWZB01. Next base: position 8,082 of record JAUWZB010000022.1, on the reverse strand, counting down.
TCTACCAGGCATATCTACCTCCGACTACATGTTAGCTAGAATCATCACCGCTTGATGCTGCCCACAGATCCCGGTATAGCCATGTGCAAGGGCTACCTTAGCTCCCTTCACCTGTCTATCGCCCGCTTCCCCGCGGAGCTGCAGCACTGCCTCGGCGACGCGTGCCATACCCGCTACACCATTCGGGTTGCCGGGAAGCACCCCTCCCGAGGGGTTCACCGGAAGCTTGCCGCCCATTTCAATCGTTCTGGAATCAACCAGCTTGCCTCCCTCGCCGCGGCCGCAGAAACCAAGCCCCTCCATCCATAGGGGCTCTTGGTAGGAATACTCCGTGGATATCTCAGCGACATCTATCTGACTCAAAGGATCATTGATGCCCGCCATGCTGTAGGCCTTCTTGGCAGCCTTTACCAGAGCGTCAGAATCGGCCAGTTCCCGGTCCCCCAGGTAGTGCGTCTCATAGCAGTTCGACACCCCCACTATCCATACCGGCTTCTTGGTAAGCTTTTTAGCCTTCTCCTCTGTAGTCATAACCAAGGCACATGCACCATCCGATACCGGTTTGGTATCGAGGAGCCTGATGGGGGATGCCAGCATCCTCGATCCGAGGACATCGTCCACCGTAATATCCATGGGCTCCTGGGCGAGAGGATTATTCTTGGCATTGCCGTGGTTCCTGACCACCGCTTTAGCGCACTGCTCAGGTGTAATGCCGTATTTGTCCATGTAGTGCCTGGCCTGCAGGGCAGCGGCTGAGGTAAAGTCCAAACCCAGCTGCCTCATGAGAATGGCATCGAAGGCGGCATTTTCAATCACGCTCTTGTCGCCCTGGGATTCCTTCATATGAGACTCAACCAGGACGATCTCATGGTGGCCGGAGAGGACCTGTGACATGGCGACGTATGCGGCGTTGATTCCATCTTCAGCTACGGTGAACTCATGCCCGAAATGCGCTCCCACAACGTGCTGGAGATTCAAGCTCGCTATCGTCCTGCCATCCCAGGCGTCCTGACAGCAAGTTACGGCGGAGTCGATGTCGGACAGGGTGAGTCCCGTCTCCTCCAGCACTTGCTTTATCGCCTCGTACGCCAGTTCCCCCTCATTTACATCAGCCCTATTCGGGTGGTATTTGGTCTGGGCTACTGCCACAATCGCCACTCTTTCAGCCATGTGCATCTCCTTCTCACTCTGTTCAGCTGAGCCCCAATGCAGCCTAACTTCCCTGATCATCGGGTTGTCAAGTCAGTTAGTGTCCTCGGGTAGGCAGAGCAATGGTTCCTGTTCCACCGCAGTTGCGCCCCTGTGGAACAGCGAACTCATATTCTACATCCACTAGGTGCTGATCTTCCTCGGTGTATTTTTTGACTACCTTACCGGTCATTGTCATGGTATCACCAGGGAAGCAGGGTGTCTGAATGCGAAATGATATCTCTTTTAGCTCTCCCTCAGGTCCTGTCCAGTCGGTCAAGTACTTACCCACAAATCCACAGATGGTCGCGTTGTTCAGAAAGATGTCCTTCAGGCCCACTTTTTGGGCAAAGTCACGGTCGTGATGCACGGGGGTAAAGTCCCTGCTAGCTATAGCGCCCGCGATTACCGTGGTACAGGTAATATCCCTAGTTACTGTGGGAAGCTCTTGTCCTTCCTCAACATCCTCCCAGTAAAGGGATTTCCAAGCCATCTCTACCTTCTATTAGTTCTAGCGCCTTAGGGTCCAAGGCGATACTTCAAGACGGTAAGACTTTGGGTGCCAACCGTCTCCCCTTTTTGATTAGTGAAGATGAAAGTCGTGGTCACGAAGTGACCATTTCCCAAGCTCGTCTTTTTCTCTGGTGACACATCAGTAACCTTATATGTGAAGGTTATATGGTCCCCAGGAAATAGCGGCCGATGATATTTCTGGGCCACATTGGTGATGAGTATCCCATAAAAGCCAGCTTTATCGAGCTTCTCCAAAAACTGCTCAAAGGGATGCGGTGGCTGCTCCCTGGGAGGCCATAGTGGGGGCATAGTCCATGTCAGCAACATCGTGGGTGGGGCGATAATATCACCATACTTGCTTTTCCTGGCATACTCTTCGTCGGTATACAAGGGATTGCCATCTTGCATCGCTTCGCACCAGTGCCTGATCATCGGCTTGTACACCTCATCAACAGCCACTAGCCGCGACCCCTCCTCCCCAACCATTGCCTTCAGCTCTTCATAGAATTCTAGACCCATATCGAGCGCTCCTTAGGCTAGCAAGGAATTGGTCGAAAGTGATGTCATCCAGGGCATCCACCTTCTCTGGGGGCAACGAGACCATTTCAGTCAGTACCTGCAAGGCATCCTCCCGTTCCTTGGCATCCAGCTCCCACAAGTCGAAGAAGGGTGTGGGATCCTGCCCCGTCGTCTGATCCATAATTGCGGTCTTGTACTCCCCTGATCGACCTCGATACGTTATTGAACAGACATCCAAGGCTATCGGCTTGAGTTCAGACTCCACCCCCAGCTCCCTGAAGGCTGCCTCGAAGGTGTCACCCCTCATAGGCACCTGTGCAATGGGCCAGAGCTCATACTTGAAGCCCCTCTGGGAGATGGTGATTGCCTTGCCACCGGTCTGCTCGTTCTTCTCCAAAAGCAGGAGGCCTGAGACCCCACTTCGCCGGCAGGGCGGCACAGGCACAGCCCCCGGGTCCGCTCCCACCACGATCACGTCGTACTTCGTTCCCGCTGTGTACGATAAAGCTCTTAACCGGTTCATATTACAGGGGCATACCCTTTGCGCGGGCGGCGGTCACGTGTTCAGGCTCCGGCCACCATTTCTTGGCGCCAATGTCCTCGGCCAGGACATTGGCCGTGCTGTACCCCGCACCGAAGGTGACCAGGCCGCCGGGGTAGCTGCTAGCGCCACCCAGATATAGATTTTTGATCGGCGTCCTGTGGTTGGGGCAGTCATCATTGGGGCGCCAGTAGCCCATCTGCGTTGAGTCATAAGCCCCCTGCTTGTAAGAGCCCTGGACCATGTTGGCGAACTTGTTCTCGATATCGGCCGGGGTGGTCATGTTCCACCACAGCACCTTGTCCTTCGTCATGTTGGGGGCATATTTCTGGAGGACCGCCAGCTGTTTCTCGGCCCGCTCCTCCTTGAACTTCATTCTCAACCACTTCTCCTTGTCGCCGTTGAGTTTATACGGGGCCATCTGCGAGATGAGGCCGGAGCACCGTCCCGGTGGCGCCTGGTAGGGATCGTGGACGCTGGGGAAGCAGCAGTTGAAGCCCTCCGACTCCACCATTGCATTGTCATTTATCATGGCGTCCCAGTGCTTTTTCAGTTCCTCGCAGTTCTCGAAGCCCAGCACATAGACGAAGGCATTGTTCAGGTCCGGGTTGTTGGCGGCCGCGGCGAATTGCGGGGGCTCCTCCAGAGCCAGGTGCAGGTGGCACAGGCTCCAGTGCTCCCACTCCCACGCCTTGATCCTCTCTACAAAGGTGGAGTCTAGGTTATCCTCGCCGACGAGCTGGAGGAATGTCTGGTGGGTATCGATGGTGCTGATAACCGCCTTATTGGCCATGTATTTGATGCCGCCGTCCAGTTCCACCCCCTTTGCCGTTCCGCCCTCCACGATAATCCGCTTGATCTGGGCGCTGGTGATGATCTCCCCGCCGGACTCCAGCATGTACTTGGTGAGGGCGTTGGAGAGGCGGTGGGACCCTCCCCTGAGCAGGCGGTAGTTCGTTGCCCGATTGATGAGCAGCGGAACCATGTAGCTCACCCCGGAGGCATCGTACTGTAGGCCCCAGTGGCAGGCAATGTAGAGCATCAGCGTCCTGACGACGTCGTTCTCGAAGAGCTCATTCACGATCTCCTCTGGGGTCTGCTCGGTTAGGACGTTGATGTCTTTTCCCACATCGGTCTTGTCCAGCTCTATCACCTGCTCCAGGGGCGGCATCGCGAGGCAGTAGGTGGCCGGGCCGATAAAATCGTTAACGATAGTGTAGAACCGCTGGCTCACCTCGCGGTAGCTATCGGCATCCTTCTGCGAGAACTGGGCTATTGACTGGCAGGTCTTCTCCAGATCCTGATAGATGCACAGGCTCCTGCCGTCGCTTAGGGGCATGGCCCACTCGAGCTCGGGGTGGATGTATTCGATGTCATACTTCTCCGCGAGCTCGAAGTCCTTGATCGGGGGGGCGTAATCCGCCATCAGGTGATAGATGGCGTGGGTGTTGTGGAAGTAGTCGGGGAGCGTTATCTCCTCCGTGGCCAGCCCGCCACCCAGTTCATACCTCTTCTCCAGCAGCAGTACCTTCTGCCCCGCCTTGCTCAGGTAGCAGGCAGTTGTCAGCCCGTTAGGGCCACCGCCGATAATTATTACATCGTAATTTTCTTCCATTTCTCCTCCTTTATAGGTTACGTTTTCATTCAGATACAGCGAAGGTGCATCTATTCTATGATGTCCTCGGGAACGCTTCCCGCATCTTATTAAGTGTGACTCGCAACTGCTCAACCAGGGAATCAGGCTCTTCTTTCCCCGGCTCCTCCCATGGCTTTGGCAGCCCCATATCCTTGGCGATAATTTTGTAGCAGTTGTAGGCTTCGCTTGACCCCGAGGTGGGCATATGCCAGCCGGCCCCAGTGGCATAGAGGTTCCTTACTGGAGTCCTGTGGTTCGCCAGCTTGGGGGTGGGCCTGTTCTCGAAAAACTGATATGGGTCATGATCGATAATGTTCATGTTGCCGTTGGGAGCCCTGTTCAGCATCCGTAAGGCGTCGTATGGGGTGTTATAATCGCAGCCGATGACGTTATCCCAGGTCATGTTGGGGGCATGCCTCTGCCAGATGCTAATCAGGTCTTCAGCATACTTCTTCTTTATTTCCAGCCATTCCCTCTCGGTATGGGCACTGGCCGGCGGCCCAAGTTGCTCGTTATTGGCGGTGTGCTTCCCTGGAGGTGCGTAGGAGGGGTCAACCAGGCTGTGGCACCAGACGACGGGACAATAGTCCTCTAGGGGAGGGAACTTGCCCAGCCTTGACCAGTGGCACTCCCGGGCGACATGCTCGGGATCAGCATCCTCTGCCAGCCCGAGCCAGTAACACTCATTTATATCTGGGTTGAACGCTGCCGCTTCATACTTTGGTGCCTCATGGATGGCGAAGGTGTACCACATTAGGCAGGCGAAGGTAGTTTCCAGAAGCTCCACGCGGCGCAAGGCATTATAGTCAAAATGCTCTCTACCTATCAAATCGAAGACGAGTTGCTGCGGGCTTAAGGTGCTCACCACCAGCTTTCTCGCCTTGATCTCAGAGCCATCGGTGAGGCGGATGCCCTTGGCTTCGCCATTCTCGATGATGACCTTGTCCACATGGCAATGGGTAAAGAACTTGCACCCGTCGCGGACCAGTATCTTATGGGCAGCATGGGCTACCTGGTGGGTTCCCCCTCTGACGAAACTTATATTAGGCAATGTTGCAGACGAGCCGATCATTACGTACCCAAGCCCCGGTTGATTAACATCGAATGCCGATGAAAGATTGAATCTGACCACACAGTACTGCAACTCAGGGCTTTCCCAGAATTCACGTGCTACGCGTATATTGCTGGCTACTAGAATTAGCGAATCTATGTTAAACCCGGCTTCTACAAACTCTGGATATACAGCTACACTCCTCTCGAGCACTTTGGGATCGGCACGGTTCTCCGCGGGATTGAATAGCAAATCCAGCTGCACTCTCTGCATTGCATCCCCTAGCCACACCTTCCTCAGTTTGAGCCACTTCTCGGCATCCTTCTCCGAAAAGCGGGCAATCTCCTTCGCCGTGCGCTCCTGGCTCATGTCATGCTTGTCACTATAGATGGCCAGGCAGATCTGATTATTTCTGAAAACGGCGCCGTCGCTGCAAAGGTGTTGATCGAGCTGGGCTCCGTAGTCCCAGAACTCAGGGAAATCGCGCCAGAGCGGAAGGTAATACCAGGGCAACTGTATCGCAGCGTGGGTGTTGCCGCGAAAACCCGGCGCAGCGATCTCCTCGGTGGCCAAGCCACCGCCGAGTTCGTGCCTCCGCTCAAACATACCGACACTCATGCCGGCATACTTGACCAGGTACATGGCCAGGTAAAGGGCCTTGGGCCCACCGCCAATTATCACCGCATCAAACGTTTCATCGGGCATCACTACCTTCTTTTAAGAAACTTGATATCGGCCATTCCCCCTCCTTGACAGGTTATTTTTCATTATAGGTACAGCGAAGGTGTGCCTTATCTATTGGAGATCGTCCCTCTTGAACGTTTCCTGCATCTTCTTAAGTTTGAGTCTATACTGCTGAACCAGGGAATGCGGCTCCTCTTTCCCCGGCTCCTCCCACGGCTTGCCCAGCCCCAGGTCCGTAGCGATGATCCTGTAGCAGCTGTAGGACTCAGTTCCGCCCACATTGGTCCCTACCCACCATTGTCCCCCCGTGCAATAGAGGTTCTTTATCGGGGTCCTGTGGTTTGCCAGCTCGGGGGTAGGCCTGTTCTCGAAAGATTGGTACGGTGTACGGTCGCCCCCTGACATGGCCCCGTAGGGTGCCAGGTTCTTCATCCGCAGGTTATCGTAAGGAGTGTTATAGTCGCAGCCGATGATGTTGTCCCAGTTCATGTTAGGGGCGTGCTTCGACCACAGTTTGATCAGCTCCTCAGCAAACCACCTCTTTATCTTCAGCCACTCCTTCTCTGTATGGGCGGCAGCGGGCGGCCCCACCTGCTCGTTATTGGCAACGTGTTTCCCGGGGGGTGCATAGGAGGGATCATACATGCTGTGACACCAGACGGTGGGGCACCAGTCCTCCGGGGGAGGCCATATCCCCAGCTTCATGTAGTAGGTCTCCCTTGCGATATGTTCGGGGTTGGCATCTTCTGCCAGCCCGAGCCAGAAGGTCTTGTTGATATCGGGGTTAAACGCCGCCGCCTCGTATCTGGGCGCCTCGTGGATGGCGAAGCTGTACCACATCAGGCAACCGAAGGTGTCTTCCCAAAGCTCCACACGACGCGCCAACTTCTCATCCAGATGCTCCCTGCCTATCAGGTCGAAGCAAAGCTGCCGCGGGTTCAAGGTGCTTAACACCAGCTTCCTTGCCTTGATCTCAGAGCCATCGGTGAGGCGGATGCCTTTTGCGGTTCCGTTCTCTATGATGACCTTCTCCACCTCGGCGTGGGTGAAGAACTTGGCCCCGCCGGCAACCAGTATCTTGTGGGCAGCATGAGCTATCTGGTGAGTTCCTCCTCGGTTAAAACCCAGAATTGGCAGCTGGGCAGCAAAACCTAGGGCTTCAGCCGCCGTCTGGTTAACATCAAATGCCCCCGTAAGAACAAGCCTCACAATGCAGTACTGCAGTTCCTTGCTTTCCCACCACTCCTTTACCGCCCGCAGATGGCTGATGGCAAGGACCAGCGAATCCGGCTCGAAACCAGCTTCCACAAGTTTTGGATATATAGCCACTTGCCTCTCCAACACCTCTGGCCGCACGCGCCACTCCGCGGGGAGGAACAGCTGGTCCAGCCGCACCGCCAATCCTTCATCACTCCCCCATGCCTTCCACATTTTAAGCCACTTCTCGGCATCCCTCTCCGAGAAGCGAGCAATCTCCTTCGCGGTACGCTCCTGGGTAGGGTCATGTTTCTCACTGTAGATGGTAAGGCAAGTCTGCTCTTTTCTGAAGATGCCACCATCGGCGCAGAGGTACTGGTCGTGCTGTGCCCCGTAGTCCCAGAATTCAGGGAAGTCGCGATAGAATGGCAGATGGTACCAGTTAAACATCATTGTAGCATGTTGATTGCCGCGAAAGCCCGGGGCTGCGGCCTCCTCGGTGGAAAGGCAGCCGCCGATCTCATGCCTCCTCTCAAAGATACCAACGCTCATGCCACCGTACTTCATCAGATACATGGCAGTGTATAGAGCTGTAGTCCCCCCCCCAACTACTACCGCATCAAACGTTTCATCGGGCATCACTACCTCCTTTTAAGAAATCCGTGAAGGGATTGTACATCGCGATTCTGCGATTGTCAATGCAATGTACTCGTTCAATACATTGGTGACACATAACTTCCTTCCTTGTCATTG